>SLIY01000424.1 GCA_007135385.1 Leptolyngbyaceae cyanobacterium CSSed165cm_216 | reverse complement strand
GTTAATCTTCTCCCTGTGGACGGGATACGATGGGCCAACCCCTGAATCTGGCCTGTTGCCGGTCCCAGGGCCAGTTTCTGATCTACTCCTCTTGCTTCCTTCTCAACATCCTGATTGAATAGGGTCATCAAAAAATAAACTTTTATAACCAGGATGGCCCATGTACATTGTGCAGATCGCCTCGGAGTGTGCCCCTGTCATTAAGGCTGGTGGCCTGGGGGACGTGGTTTATGGCCTAAGCCGTGAATTAGAAAGCCAGGGGCACTGCGTGGAGCTGATTCTGCCCATGTATGACTGCATGCGGTATGACCACATCTGGGGGCTGCACGATGCCTACCGAGACTTAATCGTGCCCTGGTACGGGACGGATATTCGCTGCGATGTCTACTGTGGCTGGGTGCACGGGCGGTTGTGCTTTTTCATTCAGCCCAAGTCTTGGGAGATGTTTTTTGATCGCGGCTGCTACTACGGTTGCGACGACGATGCCATGCGATTTGCCTTCTTTAGTAAGGCGGCTATGGAGTTCTTGCTGCGCAGTAACAAGCGGCCTGATGTGATTCACTGCCACGATTGGCAGACGGGCTTAATTCCAGTCATGCTGTTTGAGATTTATAAGTACAATGGCATGGAATTTCAACGCACCCTTTATACCATCCATAACTTTAAGCACCAGGGATTTGGTGGCAGTGAAATTTTGGAGGCTACAGGGCTGAATCGGCCGGAGTATTACTTTCAGCACGATCGCCTGCGGGATAACTTTAACCCCTTTGTAATTAACTTTATGAAGGGTGGCATTACCTATGCAAACCACGTCAATACGGTATCGCCTAACCATGCCCTAGAGGCCCAGTATGGGGATCATGGCTTTGGCCTAGGGCATACCTTGCACGTTAACCAGCATAAGTTTTCTGGCATTCTAAATGGCATTGACTACGATGTCTGGAGTCCTGAAACTGATCGCTATATTCCTCACCACTATAGCCTCACCACCTTTGAGGATAAAGCACTCAATAAGAAAGAATTACGCGATCGCCTCTTACTAGACCAAACTGACAAACCGCTAGTCGTATTTATTGGTCGCCTAGATGATCAAAAGGGTGTCCATTTAGTGCACCATGCTATTTACCACACCTTGGCTAAGGGTGGTCAGTTTGTGCTGCTAGGGTCCGCTACAGAAAAAGGGATTAACGATTGGTTCTGGCATGAAAAACTATTTCTCAACGAGAACCCTGACGTTCACCTGGAGCTGGGCTTTAATGAAGAGTTAGCTCATCTAATCTACGCTGGGGCCGACATGATGGTAGTCCCCAGCAACTTTGAACCCTGTGGCTTAACCCAAATGATTAGCCTCAGGTATGGCACCGTGCCGATTGTGCGAGGGGTCGGTGGGCTGGTGAACACCGTCTTTGACTGGGATTACGACACCTATCACGAGCCAGAGGAGCGCAATGGCTTTGTCTTTTTCCAGAGTGATCACGTTGCCCTAGAATCAGCCATGAACCGGGCCTTTGATGTGTGGCAAAACAATCCAAACGTGTTTCGGCAGCTTGCTCAGCAGGGAATGCAGTATGACTTTTCCTGGAATCATCCGGGTGCGGCCTATGTGGATATGTATGAGTATATACGCCACAAATAGCCCTCAGAACCCGTACCATTTCCCCCTGCCGGGTTGACGGTCGTATGGTTGCAGGTGTAGCGATCGCGACGCTACCTACCATCTACCATATCCAAGGCTACTGGGGATTATGGTCTTTAAATGGGGCAATCTGGGGATAGTGATTCTGCGTATGACCAACGGTTGATGCCTGCTTCCTCTGATGCTACGACCCCCAAGCTATCCCGCACGGCCCTGTTGCGCGGGCAAGGGGACGCCCTTTACGCCATTGGCCGCTATGGCGAAGCCTTAGTGCGGTTTAATCAAGCCCTGGCCCTGGACGGCCGTGACCATGAGGTGTGGACCCTACATGGATTTTGCCTGGCTGCCCTGAAACAGTACGAGCCTTCCTTAGATAGCTTTAACCAGGCCATTTCTCTATGTGCAGACCATGCCTTAGCCTGGCACGGCAAGGGGCACTCCCTGGCAAAGCTCAGTCATTTTGAAGAAGCCGCCGCTCACCTAGAACAGGCGGTGCAGCTAAACCCTGGCGATCACAAGGCCTGGTACAACCTAGGCACGGCCCAAAATCAGCTACGGCAGTACGTCAAAGCGGTGGTCAGCTTTGAAAAAGCAATTAAACTCAACCCTGAGGACTACCGAGCCCGCTACAACCAGGGCGTTGCCCTAAGTGGTCTACATCGCTACGATGATGCTCTGAAGGTTTTACAAGTCGCTATTGAGAATCGGCCGCAGGCCCACTACATTTGGAATCAGCGGGGGACAGTGTTGATTCAGATGGGGCGCTTTGATCAAGCCTTAGAAAGTTTTGAGACCTCCCTGAATTATCAGGCTGATAACCCTAATGCTTGGTATGGCAAAGCTCGGGCCTATGCCATGATGGGTGATTTAGAGTTGACCCTCAAACATCTCTATCGCACGTTTGTGCTCAGCCCTTATGTGTATCGAGTGATGGTCCAAATTGATGCCCACTTCGACGGGGTCCGTCACGATCCCCAGTTCCAGCGCATGGTTGATTCATCGCCATAGGCTAGTGCCCAGTCAATCTGGTAGTGGCGGGTTCTGCGAACTGGGGTTCACGGTTTACGGCCTGCGGTTCACGGCCAGCCGTAGACCTTAAATCGTGGACCGTAAACCCTTTCAGCCCGTCATCTTTAATTGGATAGATCACTAGACTCTAACTAGAGGCGCTGGTGTAATACCGCAGGGCAAACCGCCAGAAGCGATTCGATAACCACAGCAATGCCCCGGCGAGCATCCCAGAGGCCAGTAGCCAGCTTTCTCCCGATTGGTTCAGCATGGTTTGGGCCGGAACCGTGGTTAGAAACGCCACTGGAATAATGAAGGTAAAAAATACTCGGTAGGCGGTCGGATACGCCACGATGGGAAAACGCCCCGCTTCTAGGAGCCCTCGCAATACCTCGGTGACGTTGTAGATTTTGACAAACCAAATGCTGGTGGCCCCCAGCATAAACCAAAGGCTGTAAAGGCTAATGGCCCCAAAGGCCAGGGGAGGTAAGGCCACCAGGTAATTCCAGGGTTGTAGGCCCAGCTGAGTGCCACCATAGACGATCGCGATCGCGCCCAATAGCACATCCGGCAGACCCCAGGGAGATAACACCCGGCTAGAGAGCCAAAACTGAGAACTGATGGGCTTTAGCAGCACAAAGTCGAGGGTGCCTTCCTGGACCTGGGTGACAATTTTGTTCAGGTTAGGGATCAGCACCATGGCCGAGAACCCCTGGAGCATGGTGAAGGTACCCAGCACCAACAGGGCCGCCTCCCAGCTCCAGCCCTGGAACTGGTAGCCGGTGCGGTAGAACAAAAACAAGCCAAACAGACTACCGGCCAAACCGCCCAGGCTGGTGAGGGTGGCCACGACAAAGTTAAGCCGGTACTCTAATTCAGCTGCGATCGCCGTGCTCCAAAACAGCCGCAGTACCTGCCAATACCGTTGCATCCATCAAGCTCCCATCCCAGAGTACTGCCGCAGCCCCCGCCGCCATAACCAGCGGTTAAGGGCAAAAAAGACGCTGCCCCACAGCAGCATCACCACAAATCCTTGAACGATATTTTCCCCCTGATTCGTCAGCAAGCTAGCCGGAAAGTAAATCAAGTAGGGGAAGGGAGTCCACAGCACCACAGCCCGCACCGCATCGGGAAACAACGCCAAAGGGGCAATCATCCCCGACAAAAAGGTATAGAGCAAAAACGAAAACTGTTCGATGGCGGTGGCCCGCTCGGTCCAAAACGCCGCCAGGGCGAAGGTGTATTGCATCACAAACCGCAGGCAAAAGGCCATTACCACCGCCAAAAGCCCCAGGATTAGATGGTCAGGGGTGGGTAGCCAAACCGCATCTGGGTAAAGCACTACAAACAGCCCCCCCAGCAAAAAAGCAAAGGGCAACCGGGCAAACCGTTCGGCCACATGGCTAAAGAAGTGTCGCCATACCGGGTCCACTGGCTGCAATAGGTAGGGGGATAGCTTGCCCTCCACCACCTCCCGCTCGAATTCCCAGATCACCCATACCACGGTGAACTGGCGCACTAAAAACACCGCCAAAAAATACTGCACCAACTCGGTTGGTCCTAGGGCGAACTGCCCCCCCTGGGCGGCTTCAGCCCAAAGACCCATCAAAATCAGGGGCAAGGTGCCCGACAGCACCCAAAACAAAAGCTCAGCCCGGTACTCCACCATATAGGCGTAGTACACCGACAGCATCACCCGCGACAATTTGAGAGACTTTTGCAGCATGGGGGAGGGGGGGAAGTGGGGTGGTGGGGATGTTGGGTATTGGGTTTACGGTTTGCGGTCCACGGTTCACCTTACACCGTATACCGTACACCTGGCACCGTACACCCTCCATCAATGTGGTCGTCAGCCTACCACCCAGTCCTAGGTAGACGGCTGCCGAAAGGCATCGAGATGAGCAATCTTCTCAGACTGTTGTTGAATCTGCACCGACAGGGAGTCACAAACCAGTTCGCAAAGCTCAAACACAAAGGAATTGGCAATTTTGTAGTAAACGCATACCCCCTGCTGTTGGCGGCTCACGACTCCGGCCTGGGCCAAAATTTTCAAGTGCTTTGACACATTGGCCTGCCCCAGGCCGGTAGCTTCAATAATTTCAGACACATTTTTCTGCCCCTGCTTGAGGGAGCAGACAATTTGCAGACGACTGGACTCTGATAGCACCTTAAAAAAGTCAGCTACCAGCTGCAGGGTATCAGGGGAGAGCTTGACCAACAGGCAATCGCTATCGGCAACAGGAAGCGACTGGGCAGTAGCGGAAGAAACCATGGGCATAGACCGATAACCGACAACTCAGGGGAAGACCTGGGGCAGCAAACACAAAACTTTATGTATTACTGTTTAGTAGTATAGCAGTTGTCGAGCCACAATCGAGGCCAAAGGCCCACCCCCAGACATCGGTTTATCCTTTGACACCGCTGCTTGCTTCGGTGGGCAGAATGAATCGCTGCAAAAATATAAACACAGCGATCGCAGGGAGTACCGACAAAATTGACCCGGCAGCCACCAATCGCCAGTCTAGGGAAAAGCTGCCCGCCAACTGGGCCACTCCCAGCGGCAAGGTGTAGCGCTCTGGCCGGTCTAGCAAAATCAGCGGCCAGAGAAATTCACTCCAGGTGCCGATGAACACAAAAATGCCGAGGGTAACCAGGGCGGGTCGAGTGGCGGGAATCATCACATTCCACCAGATGCCCAGATCTGAGCAGCCGTCCATGCGAGCGGCCTCCTCCAGTTCTTTGGGCACCCCCTGAAAGGCTTGGCGCATCAAAAAGATGCCGAAAGCAGAGGCTAAATAAGGCAGCAGTAGCCCAGCATAGGTGTTCCGCAGACCCAGATTGACGGCCAAGATGTACAACGGAATCATCACGATCTGGAAGGGAATCATGATGGTGGCCACAATCAGCGCCAGGATGACGTCGCGGCCCCAAAACCCCAGCCGCGCCAAAGGATAGGCGGCCAGGGAGCACAGTACCAGGTTAATCACCACCGTTAGTACGGCCACAATCGTGCTGTTGAGAAAGTATTGGCCGAAGGGGTTTTGCTGCCATACCCGACGGTAGTTATCCAGGGTGGGATCTCGGGGAATCAATTGGGGTGGGGTGGTCAGCAGGCTTTCACCGGGGCCTTTGAAGGAGGTGCTGAACAGCCACATCATCGGAAACACCATGACGATCGCGATCAGCAACAGCAACCCATACAGCCCCACGGTGCGCCAGTGGGGCCAGGTCACAATTGCCTGTTTGAGGAGGTTAACGCTAGGCACAGAAACTATCTCTGGGGTAAACGATCAACTCGGCTATTAGCCCTTTTCGGTAGGGTAAGCCCATCTTACCGAGGGCAGCTAGAGGGATGCTTTCAGTACATGACAGGGTACCGCCGCACCTGATACTCACGGGCATCAATCATGCGGTAACTGATCCCTTGCAGGGCGGCTTCGAACCGTTGGGTAATGGCGTCTAGCTCGGCGGGGGGAATGGCTTTCCACTGGTCCCGAGTTTGCCAGCGCATAATCAGAACCACCTGGTCCAACAGATCGGGGGAAATCCACACTTCTTTAGAAATGAACCCTGGGTACTGGCTGAGGGAAGCCGTCCAAATGTCATTATCCACTTGAATAAAGGTTTCTCGATGGTCAGGATCCACTGCAAAAGTTAGCCATTCCACCACCATAGTTACGTTGTCTCCTCGGTAAGTCGATCAATCTGCGTTTCAAAGTAGGCTTGGCGATGGTTCAGATGTCGTGCCAGGATTAAGCCCTCCCGATACGCCTCTAGGGCCGCCTCAGGATCATCAATGATTTCGTACACCTGCCCTAACTGGTCAAAGGCGTCCATCAGCCCATAGGCATTGAAAGCCTGTTGTTCCACCAAAATTAGCTGCTCGTAAAGATAGCGCACATCAGCCCAGCGCTCTAGGGTTTTGTATAGGTCTGCCAGTTCACGGATGGCCTCGGCCGCCACATTGAACTGGTCTTGGTCAATGGCGTTGATGTAGGCCGCCTGGTAGGAGCGGGAAGCAGTATCGAGATCCCCCAGGGCACCATAGTTCTGGGCCATATGGTGCTGCAAAGGCGGAATCAGCGGCCACTGGGACTCGTCCCCGGTATAAATGGTCAATAAGCGCTGCTGAGCCGCCAGGGCGGCCTCTCGGATCTGCCCCTGCTCTAAATTGTGAATTTGAGCCTTCAGGTAGCGAATTTCGTCACCCTGGTTACCGGCGGCCTGGGCCAAATCGACCAGGTCACCATAGGCGGTGGCGGCGGGCTCAAAGGCAAACTGGCGGGCTTCCAGTTCGGCCACATTCCCCAACTGGGTTTGATACTCGCTTAGATTGCCAGCGATCTGGGCCTGCTCGGCCAGGTCCCGGTGGAGGGCGATCGCGGCAGGGGAGTTACCCAGTTGGCGGTAGGTATCGGCCAAAACTAGCTGCTGCGCTTGGGTCAGGGTGTCGGCTTCAGCCAACGCTGCCTGAACCAGATCGAGCCGTAGGGAGAGGATCTGAAGCGGTTCAGTGGCGTTGCGATCGCGTAGGTGAGGAGCCAACCGCTGCATCGCGGCCAACTCTGCATCCACCCCCAGTAATCGCCGCAGCCGCACTTCCCGCAACCATAGGGCGATCGCCTCGTCATCTTGGTTAGCCGCCAGTAACGCCTCAGCCGCTTGTAAACGTTGATCCAGATCAGCCTCCAGGGCTAATAGTTCCAACGGACTGAGGGGGCGATCCACCGACGGCGTCGGCAAGAGAGGGTCCCGGGGATCGTCCTCTAGGGGATCGGCTAAAAAGGGATCGCGCAATTCTGGCCGCAGCACTTGAGCCTGCACCAAAGTGGGCATCAGGGGAGACTGCGGCAGCGGTCCCAAACCCACGAGTCCTAGGCCGATGACCAATACCCCTACCCCCTTGGCGGGTAGGGGCCACCTGTGATCCGAACGCTGCAAGGGAATCAAAACGGTAAAACCTCTTCGCCGCTGTTGATTGTCGGTGTAGACCTGGGTTCCAGATCAGTTCCCGATCAGAGTCTAGTCACCTCTGCTCAGGATCATAGCCGCAAGTGTGACAACCCCTTAACATCTACCGAGAGTGTCCCATTAGGGGAACCAGATTACTGTAACCTTAAGATTCGGTGACGGTGAGCAGTTTTAGCCATAGAAGCGGCGCAGTTTAGGTATCGCGTCCAGATATCTAAAACGTCTCAACGGCCAGTTCGGCGTCTCGGTTAAACACTCTATCTGTATTCTGGTACCTGTTAGCAATCCTTTTTGTCACGGACTATGCAATCCACCGCATCCCCTACCGTTTCTACCCCCAAGCGCACCATTCGGATCGTGTCTCGCAAGAGCCAACTGGCGCTGATTCAAACCCACTGGGTACGGGATGAATTGCAGCGGCACTTCCCTGAGTTGGCCTTTGAAGTGGTCACGATGGAAACCCAGGGGGACAAGGTGCTGGATGTTTCCCTGTCGAAAATCGGTGACAAGGGACTGTTCACCCAAGAGCTGGAAGACTCGATGCTGCGGGGTGACAGCGATTTCGCCGTTCACTCCCTCAAGGATTTGCCTACCCGCTTGCCCCAGGGGCTGATGCTGGGCTGCGTCACCAAGCGGGAAGACCCCGCCGACGCCCTGGTCATGCACGAGAGAAATAAAGCCAAAACCCTGGCCACCCTGCCAGAGGGGGCGGTGATTGGCACCTCCTCCCTGCGGCGGTTAGCCCAACTGCGGCACCACTACCCCCACCTCACCTTCAAAGATATTCGCGGTAACTTGAATACCCGCCTGCGCAAGCTAGACGAGGGGGGCTACGATGGCATTATTTTGGCGGTAGCTGGCTTACAACGCATGGATATGGGCGATCGCATCCATGAAATCTTGCCCGCCGATATCTCCCTCCATGCGGTGGGGCAGGGGGCCTTAGGGATTGAATGTCGGGATGGGGACGAAGAAATCCTCTCCCTGTTGAAGGTGCTATCGGACGCACCAACCACCGCCCGCTGTCTGGCCGAACGGGCTTTTTTGCGGGAACTGGAGGGGGGCTGCCAGGTGCCGATTGGGGTGAACACCGTCCTAGATGGCGACAGCCTTACCCTAACTGGATTGGTGGCTAGCTTAGATGGGCAGCGGGTGATTAAGAACACGGTTCAGGGGCCGACTAACACGGCCGATCACCTGGGCACCCAACTCGCAAAGCAACTGCGAGCCGAAGGGGCCCAGGTGATTTTAGATGAGATTACCGCTGAGAGTCGTTAGCTCACTGGCTCAAGAACCCAGTGACTACGCTGGCAAGCTTGGTATCTGGTGAGAGAGGCGGTATGTGTACACAGGAGCCTCTGGGGAGGGGTGCCTGTTCACGAAGCATTTCGCAGAAAAAGGCGAGATGGGTCAACTACTGGCAGCCCTGTCAAGGTGACTTAACGCAAACAAGCATTTGCAGCGTTTCCTAAGATTTAGGGCTCAAGGGATGACGTTTCGGGTGCTTACCCAACCGGCCAATCGCTTCTTCCTGTGCAATGCGAAGCGCGACAACGTATCCAACCGGCCAACCCTTCCGTGAGGTCCAGGGCGACGGCTGTTACGTTGGTGCCCCTTTGGGGCAACGCCCTGGTCGTAGGGGCCTGGGGGGAGCGAAATCCCCCCAGCGGCCCATCTGACTTTCCCACCAAGTCTCGCGAGCGGTGCATTGCGGCTTAACACAAGTGATTGAGAGGCTTTTATCGACGAGATAAAACCGCATAGGCAGAGCCGCGCCCCTGACGCTATGCACCCTCCGACGAACCTAAACCTACCACCTTGACAGAGCTGGTCAACTACCGGGCGCGGCTGCCAGTCATCACTACCTGGTGAGCGGGCAGTATGTCTTTCTGAGCCAAGTAATCATGCAGTTGCCGGGGCTTCATCCAGCACAAATCCTTAGCCATATCGTGAATCTGGACTGAACGTCCCTGACTACTGGGTAACGTCTCCCTCAGAATGCCTAGAATCTGGGGTTCAGCCACCAGAATGACAGCATTAAGGCTATGTTCAGCAATCAGCTCATCCATGCGGCCAACAATGGCCTGGGCAAAGCGTCGCTCGAACTCCACCAAGTGGTTGTTGCGATGGTCGTCATAGTTATGCCCCTGACTGCCACCGCTGCGGTTGCGTCCAGTTTTAGGGTTAGCCCACAAATCTTGACCGGCCATTTCCAGGGCTGGATTAGCTAAGGTGCAGCGCTCAACTAAATCAGGACCTGACTCAAACTCCGGGGCAATCAGCGGTTCTAAGGTTAAAAACCTGGCCTTGGCCCCATCGACGGCTGCAACAAGAAAGCGAGTCATAGTATCTTCCGTTCTATTCCGTTACTGACGATCCTAGCAAGTCCGTACCTGGCTCTGGGCAGGTTCCCATAAAGGTTAATTTCTATTCAAGAAAGGTTAAGGGATCCAGATATTAAGGTTCTAAAAATCAAGAAGTTATGACGAATTTGCACATTTTATAACGTTTTGTGGTTTCTAAAGCAGTAGTGCCGAACGCTCTGCTAGCGGTGAACGTTCTCCTTTTGTCAAGGTGATATGTCCCGCTAAGACTTCTCCCTTGAATCTTTCCACCACATAGGTCAGGCCGTTGCTCGAGGCGTCCACATAGGGGTTGTCGATTTGGTCGGGATCGCCGGTGAGTACGATTTTGGTACCCTCTCCGGCTCGGGTGAGGATGGTTTTCACCTCGTGGGGGGTGAGGTTTTGGGCCTCATCTACAATTAAAAACTGCCGGGCGATCGATCGCCCCCGGATGTAAGTCAACGGCTCAATCTGCAATAGCCCCTGATCAATCATGTCCTGGTGCCCCCGTCGCCAGTGTTCTGGCTTACCTCGAGTGTCCTGGGTACCAAAAATTAGGTCAAAGTTATCGTAGAGGGGCTGCATCCAGGGGTTGAGCTTTTCCATGATGTCGCCGGGCAGGTAGCCAATATCGCGCCCCAGGGGGACGATCGGTCGAGCAATCAGCAACCGCGAATAGAGTCGCTCATCGGCAACTTTTTGCACCCCCGCCGCGATCGCCAGTAAGGTTTTGCCAGTCCCAGCCTTGCCCACCAGGGTGACCAGGGAAAGATGATCTTGCAACAGTAGCTCAAAGGCGAAGCGCTGCTCCCGGTTGCGGGGTTGGACCCGCGATACTCCACTGTGGGGCAGTTTGCCTAGGGGTAAGATTTTGCCGTGCTCCCCCTGCACATAGGCCAGGGCGGTGTGGGTCGGGTTGACCTCATCCACCAGGGTGATCGTCTGGTTGGGGTAGAACGGCCGGTCCAGGTGCAAATGGCCATCCCCAAATAGCTGACTCATGGCCTCAGCCGAGGTCATCACCTCAATCGTGCCAGTGTAGAGATCATCAATGTCAACTTTATCCGTTTCGTAATCTTCAGCCACCAGCCCGAGGGTGTCAGCCTTAATCCGCAGGTTAGTATCTTTGCTCACCAGGACCACGGGCAGATCGTGGTGATGGCGATACTCCATAGCCACGGCCAAGATGGCGTTATCTCCCTTATCCCCTTCTAGTTCAGCGGGTAGCTGCATTAGGGTGTCTCGGTGGCACAGGGCCACTTTTAGGTGGCCTCCTTCGGCTAACGGAATACCATGAACCAGGGATCCTTGCTGGCGCAAGTCATCCAGGGTGCGAGACACATAGCGGGCGTTACGACCGGTGTCATCAGTGTCTTTTTTGAATCGATCCAGTTCTTCAATAATGGTGATTGGCAATACCACATCATTGTCCTCAAACCTGAACATTGCCATCGGATCGTGGAGCAATACGTTGGTATCGAGAACAAAGACTTTTTTCATTATTTACAGAACTTACCAAAGACGATTAGGTATGGTCCAACGTCAGGCATGGCAATCCCAAGGATGATGACCCTAGGTCCCCAGGCCACCTGTGCAGGAGTGAGCACACGATGCCGCTGCCCTGTGTCAGTTAGCGATCGCAGTGATCCCTAAAGATCACCCAAGCTGTTTAGACACTTTAGCGGACATTCAGGCGGTTCAGACGATTCAGAGGGATAGCCTGTCCTTTATTATGCTTAGAGGATACCCACTAACCCATCAGGGCTTAGTGGGGAATCAATCCTCTGGCTTCGCCGCGCCACCCTAGCTGGCTGGTTTGGGTTGACCGACCTGTCTAGGATACGGTTTCAGAGCGGCTCCTTAAATTACCCCCCTGAATTACCCCCCTTAATTACCTTGGAGATTTCCCGTACATGCGCTTGTCCCAAATGCTGTTTGTAACCCTGCGGGAGGACCCGGCAGAGGCTGAAATTCCGAGCCACAAGCTGCTACTGCGGGCCGGGTACATGCGTCGCATTGCCAGTGGGGTGTATGCCTACTTACCTATGCTGTGGCGGGTGCTGACCAAAGTTTCGGCGATTGTACGCGACGAAATGAACGCTACCGGAGCCCAAGAATGCCTGCTGCCTCAGCTGCAACCCGCTGATATCTGGCGGGAGTCAGGCCGGTGGGACACCTATACCAAGGCCGAGGGCATCATGTTTTCCCTGGTTGACCGGCGGCAGCAGGAGATGGGGCTAGGGCCCACCCACGAAGAGGTGATTACGGCGGTGGCTCGGGATATGATCCGCTCCTACAGACAATTACCGCTGCATCTCTACCAAATTCAAACTAAGTTCCGGGATGAAATTCGTCCCCGCTTTGGGTTGATGCGGGGCCGGGAATTCATTATGAAAGATGGCTATTCCTTCCATGCCGATGCCACTAGCCTGAAGCAAACCTATCAGGATATGTACGATGCCTACAGCAACATCCTGCGCCGCTGTGGCCTAGAGTTTAGGGCGGTGGATGCCGACTCTGGGGCCATTGGTGGGTCTGGGTCTACCGAGTTTATGGTGCTGGCGGAAGCCGGCGAAGACGAGGTGCTATACACCGCTGATGGTCAATATGCCGCCAATGTGGAAAAGGCGATTTCTCTGCCGGGGGATGCTGTTTCGTCGCCCTTCACCGCCTTTGAGACCCGAGATACCCCCAACACGCCGACGATTGAATCACTGGCTAAGTTTCTCCAGTGTTCCCCCACGCAAATTGTCAAAAATGTGCTCTATCAAGCTGGATTTGACAGTGGTAAACGGGTGCTGGTGCTGGTCAGTATTCGGGGTGATCAGGACGTGAACGAGGTGAAGCTGACCAACGCCCTGATGAATCTGGCGGCTAACTATGGGGGGACAACCCTGTTGTCTTTGGAAGTGCCTGACGCTGCTGCTCAGCAGGCTTGGGCCGCCAGGCCCTTGCCCCTGGGCTATATTGCTCCTGATTTGGCTGACGACTACATTAAACCGGGGGTGAGCGATCTAGAACCCAAGTTTCTACGGCTGATTGATCAAACGGCCGTTAATTTGAAAAATTTTGTCACTGGGTCTAACCAGTCGGGTTACCACACGGTGGGCGGCAACTGGGGGACCAACTTTCCCCTACCCCAAACGGTGGTAGATGTGCGCAAGGCGATGGCGGGCGATCGCGCCTGCCACGATTCAAGCCAAACCCTAGAAACGGCTCGGGGCATTGAAATTGGCCATATCTTCCAGCTAGGCACGAAATATTCCCAGGCTCTGGGGGCCACCTACACCAGCGAATCTGGGGAGGATCTACCGCTGATGATGGGCTGCTACGGGGTGGGGGTATCGCGCCTGGCCCAAGCGGCGGTGGAACAGTCCTACGATAAAAACGGCATTATCTGGCCCGTGGCCATTGCCCCTTACCAGGCGATCGTCGTGATTCCTAACATGGGGGATGACCTGCAAGTCACGGCAGCCATCAAGCTGTACCAAGAACTCAATACCGCTGGGGTGGAAACCCTGCTGGACGATCGCAATGAGCGGGCTGGGGTCAAATTCAAAGACGCCGATTTAATTGGCATTCCCTATCGGATTGTCACCGGACGGGCTCTGGCCGACGGCAAAGTGGAAGTGGCGGAACGAGCCACAGGCATTGTGCAGGAGGTGGCTATTACCGCTGTGGTCGATCTAATCAAAAGCTGGGTCGATGAGGAGTTGATTGGCTGATGGAGATTTTGACCGCGATTGTGGCGACGTTGCTGGCCATTATTGCTCCAGTGGGAACCGTGGTCGATTCCCTGGCGGCTAACGCCATTCGCGAGCAACTGGCCGGGGCAGAACACATTCAGGTCAGGGTAGACAATGTCCCCAATTTTCAGATTTTGCGAGGCCGCATTAATCAGGCCCGGGTGGCTGGACGGGGCATCTATTTACGACAATTGCCGGACCTGCGCATTGCCGCTATTGACCTAGAAACGGACGTGGTAGACCTTAATGTGAGTCGTCTACAGCGGGGGGAATTGGCGCTGGACGAACCAGCCCAGGCGGCCCTGCGGTTACGCTTACAAGCGGATGATGTCAATACGTTTTTGCAGTCGGCCCAGGTGGACAGTTGGCTGGAGACACTGCGGTTCAGCTTGCCTGGGGCGGTGGACGATCGTGAGCTGAATCGCTATGGTTTGGCTAACCCATCTGTGGTGTTTCTAGAGGGCGATCGCCTGCGCGTCATGGTCGATTTACAAGACCGGGTGGCTAACGAAGACATTGCCATTGCGCTCGATCTAGGGCTGGCGCTTGTCAGTGGCCATCGGTTTCAGCTGGTCGACCCGGTGCTGACCGCCGATGGGGAAGACATCCCCCCCCAACTGCTCGCGGCTGTGGTGGATGGCATCAGCGACCAGTTGACCCTAAAGCGTCTAGAAACCTTAGGCTTAATTGCCCGGGTGCTTGAGTTTAGAGTGCGAGACAATCAGCTAGATCTGGCTATTTTTGCCAAAATAGAGTCAACCTCGCCATTGCTGGCGGGGCAGACAGCTCCACAAGCTGTCCCATCTTCCCCCTAGATGTTTCGGGTTCTCCCTTAGCCTAAAACTTAGCCTAAGATCGAACTAGACCGTTAAGATCGAGCCCTCGGCGTCATTATCTCGTTTGGGAGACCCACCATGGACTACAAAACTAGACTCCGGCAAATTCCTCTGGGTATTTTAGTGGGCCTGATCACCCTGGTTCTGGCCTCAGGAGGGTCTGTGGCTTGGTTTACCTGGCGGGCCCTAAATCCCAGGCCGCCAGTGGCGGAGTTTCCAACTCTAGAGATTCCCCCTGAAATCACCACTCCACTGCCTGACACGACCAGTCCAGGAGATACGGCCACCCCAGAGACTCCAGACACTGGTTCTGTGGACCAGGCACCGGTCGCTGATGTGGATGCCCAGGTTTATTGGCTCAAGGATGATGGCACTGGGTTCCAGTTGGTGCCCCAGACGGTGGCCGTCCCTCGGGACGCCTCCCCATCAGCCCAGGTGACTGCAGCCGTTGAGGCGCTACTGGCCAAGTCTGGAGATCCTAGCCAAGAGGCGTTTAGTACGATCCCTGAGGGCACTCGCCTATTGTCAGCTGAGGTGAAGGCGGATGGGGTGCATGTCAACCTGTCGAGTACCTTTGAAACCGGTGGTGGCAGCGCCTCGATGATCGGTCGCTTGGGCCAGGTAATCTACACGGCCACCGCCTTTGATCCAGGTGCCTCGGTCTGGCTGTCCGTTGAGGGCCAAGCCTTGACCCTGTTAGGGGGCGAAGGGCTGGAAATTAGACAACCTATGACCCGTAACGACTTTAACCAAGACTTTCAGCTTTAGCCTAGGATGGCTGTAACCTATTATTGGCTAGGCCGATTCGGGTCAGGCTGATGCAGCCAGTCAGATAGTCCGTTGAAAATCCTGAGGGAATCTATAAATTCCTCGTCAAAGAGCCGATTGATCGGTCAAAATATGTCCAATTGTTTTTGCTACCCCCTCGCCACTGCCGGTAAACGCCTATGTCGGTAACGTCTCAACCTCAAGTTCCAACCCCCGCCTTCTCGGCTACTCCTTGGCCCGGCTCTTTTTGGGCGATCGCCATGCAGGCGATCGCCCTGCCGTCACTGGCGATCGCAACCACCCTGGCTCTGGGAACCGCCGTGGGGGCAGAGACCCCGACCAGCGAGTTTCAGGACAGTCCTAAAGCTGTCCTAGACGAGGCTTGGCAGATTGTTCATCAAGACTATGTGGATGGTGACTTTAATCAGGTGGACTGGCAACAGGTCCGTCAGGATTTACTCGGGGCTGAGTACACCTCCCGGGAGGCGGCCTACGCAGCCCTACGCAGTGCTCTACGTCGATTAAATGACCCC
This sequence comes from Leptolyngbyaceae cyanobacterium CSSed165cm_216, assembly GCA_007135385.1. Lineage (GTDB taxonomy): Bacteria > Cyanobacteriota > Cyanobacteriia > Phormidesmidales > Phormidesmidaceae > Nodosilinea. The sequence continues at coordinate 3,203 of SLIY01000424.1, read as the reverse complement.
TATACCCGGTTTTTATCGCCCTCAGAGTACTCTGACCTAACGGAGCAAACCTCAGGGGAAATTTCTGGCATTGGGGTGCGGTTACGGCGGGATGAACAAACGGGGGCGGTGCTGATCACCGAGGTGTCGCCAGATTCGCCAGCGGAGCGCAGTGGCTTAGCAGCGGGCGATCGGATTATGGTGGTAAATGGCCAAAGCACGGAGCGCTACACGGCAGAAGGGGTAACCCAGCTATTGCGGGGTAGCGAGGGCTCCCAAGTGACCCTGACGGTGTTACGCAATGGCACCTCCCGCACGGTGGTGTTATCCCGAGCCCGGATTGAAATACCGACGGCAGAGTATGCCCTGAAGACAGTAGGCAATCGCCCCATTGGCTATATTCGCTTGATCGAATTCAATGCCCATGCCGCTGACCAAATGGAACGAGCCATTTTGAGCCTGGTGGATCAGGGGGTAGAGGGATTTGTGCTGGATTTGCGCGGTAACCCTGGGGGACTACTGCTGGCCAGCATTGATATTAGCCGCATGTGGCTACAGCACGGCCCCATCGTGCGTACCCTCGATCGCAGCGGCACCGACGACGCGATTTCGGCCAATCGTACCGCTTTGACCCAACTGCCACTGACAGTATTGGTCGATGGCCGGTCTGCCAGTTCCAGTGAGATTGTTACCGGTGCCCTGCGGGACAACAATCGGGCTACCGTGGTGGGCACCACCACCTATGGCAAAGCCTTGGTTCAGTCTCTCCATGGTTTAGCTGACGGTTCGGGGCTAACGGTGACTGTGGCCCACTACTACACCCCCAACGGTACTGACATCAGCACCAAGGGCATCACTCCCGATGTGACGGTAGAGTTGAGTGATCACCAGCGGCGGGAACTGTTTAGCCATCCAGAGCGGTTGGGCACCGAAGCCGACACCCAGTACATGCGGGCGGCCGAGGTGCTAGAACAAACCATCGCGGCCCAGCAGCCAATTCCTAACCGTTCTGGTCGACCCAGTCAATTGGGCCGGGTCGATCAGCCCTTAGAATTACCGGGACAGACACCCTAGTACAGCCAGGCAGAAGTAAGAAGCATGCCCTAATACAAAAACTGCTCGTGGCGCAGGACGGGTTCTGCTGCCATCTGACTGTAACTCCCGTTGGAAATCTGGTACACCGCTAGAGACTGTTCATTGATGTGGTATTGTACCCGACCGTCAATGGCAATATAGGTGCCTTGGGCCTGGTGCACATCTTGGGTCACCAGTGCCTCTTGAGTGGCTTTTTCGGTGCCCACATAGCGTAGCCCCCGATCGGTACTGCACAAATACACCATAAAGGAACGGGTCTCAAAGTAGGCTTCCTGACGATCGTCGCCACAGGGGCTGGGCGAATTGGCGGTTGGGGCTGTGGCTGGCGAAGCCGTTGGGCTACTGGTATCGACAAAGTCGCCTCGCACCCAGCCCTCAGTGCCGCCGTTAACTGTGGTCAGGTAGTACCAGGTGTAACCGTCTCGGCCCCGAGCCAGGCGCAGTAAATCCACTGGATCACCCCCGGCAGCCATCCCTTGGGATGGAGATTCGGTGGTAGGGCGCGATCGCACATTCACCTGAGCCCCAGGCTGTTGGGTCGCCAGGGTGGCGCGTCGCACCGGTTCAATCACCGTTTCATTAAAGCCCCCCGTAGCTTCGGAGGATGATTGATCAACTGTGGCCTCAGTTGACGGGGAGTTATCGACGTCAGAACTGGTCCCACCGCACGCCGCCAGCACCCCAGCCAGACTTACCCCCAGCACCAAACAGGCCGCTAGCCGGGATCCTGTTGTCCGCAATCCCAATACCATTCGCTGTTCTCCCCAGGCAAGCCCTGGTCACCACTGATGACATCAGCCGCCATGGTATCTCAAATTTTTTAGATGGCTCATGGTTTCTTGGGCACATCTATCGGCCACAGCCTGGTGAGGCTGATTGGTCAGCTACTCCACTTCACCTTAAACAGCCGAAACAGCTCATAGTCCCGGTGAGACACCACCCGACCGCCAGCTGCCTGCACGAGCGTGGGCCATTGGTCTAGGTCATCCAGATAGACTTCGGCCCCTAAATAGGTTTCTAAAATGGCCCAACTCTCTGCCAACGGGGCGATTGGATTGATCGCGTCAAACAGCAGCCAACCGCCCGGCTTCAGCACCCGCTTGATTTGCCCCAGCACCGTCTGCCAATAGGCGGCAGGGTAGTAGCAGCTCACCCCAGTAGCAATCACCAGGTCAAACAACTGCCCGTCGTACTCCAGGCGATGGGCCGGAGCTTGCTTGACCCCTTTAAACAACTTCGAGTTCAGCTGTGGCCCCCGGGCTGTCAGGGCCTGACAGGCCACAGTACTAATCTCATGGCCATGAAACAGGGCATCCCACTCCCGCCAGGGATAGACTAAAAAACTAATACCGCAACCAATATCTAAACAGCGATCGCGCTTACGGGGCTGTACCGCTTCCCAGAAGGGGGTAGCAATGCGGGATGACAGCGCCCCCGATACCCAGTCATGGAACACGGGCATCTCTTCTACCTCAGCCGGTAGATCGAAAGGTTGGCCCGAAAATTCCTGGTTATAGCGCTGGGCCACAGCTTGAATCTGTCCTGCCCATGGGGAGGGATCTGCGGTCGATGGTTGCATGCTGATGGCGTTATCCTTTTAGGGCACGGTTAAAATTTTCGCGGTAAGACTTATTTAAGGCAAAAAACAGGGGCCACAGTAGCGAAAACTTCACCTTGCCGTGGCTAAAACTGGTACGGTCAAATCCAGTCCAGAATTTCCAAACGCCACCTCCGTATAGACCGGCCAATACCAATACAATCAGTGTCTCCATGACTACTCCTTTTATCAACCATTGTCCTCTATCTTCTACAATACCAACGTTGGCTAACCGCAGGAGGGATCATTGGTGATCACACCTGAGATAGAGATTAAGGCGTAGGTCTCGGCTTACTCTGTCTAAAGAAGGATAGTCAACGCCAGGGTTACCGGGGTTGGTCCAAGGTTTTCAAACCAGAACCCTAGGTTCTCACTGATCATGGCTCATCTAAACTCAGAGGGTAGATGGGCATCTAGGGGCAATTGAGTAGCAGGAAGGAGGATATATGCGTGCAGTGCTAATGGCCGGTGGTTCAGGGACTCGTCTACGGCCCTTAACCTGTGACTTGCCCAAACCAATGGTGCCGATTCT
>SLIY01000491.1 GCA_007135385.1 Leptolyngbyaceae cyanobacterium CSSed165cm_216 | reverse complement strand
TGTTTGCTCTGTTGTGTTGGCCTAATGGGCCGTCGTGCTAGTCGGTCAAAACAGTTTGGCACTCTAGTACTATACGGCATAAGTCGGCCAACCATTCCTGCCCTCTAGAACCTGGCACCCTCAGCAACGGTGGTCATATGTTTGCCAGGCAGTACTAGGCTGACAATTTTTGTTAAGCATGCCTTTTATTTTATGGCCTAAATTTTTATGGCCTAAATCTCAGCCATTAATCATTATTCTTATCACTTTCTTGCCACTAGTTATAAATAAATTTAGACAAGTTTACACCTCTAAACCAATAGCCATCTCTCGGTCAGGCTTGTTTCCCTACGGGCATAGCCTCCCACTTTAAGGGGTGCACTCAGGGATGCGCCCATACGCCGACCTGAAACAAGTCTAGTTGAGGGCTTCAGCATCATCGTGAGTCACTGATAGGCGGCCAGTGGTCGTTCGCCAATCTTGAATTAGTGTCGGCGTCCATAACCAGTGCATAGCCAATCGGTTCGGGTCTAAAAGGCTATGGTCAATGTCGATGGCTTGAGCAAAAAAGGCTTGGCCCTGCCGAAGATGCTGGGCTTGCAAATCGGTGTCGGGGGTGATCTGCCGTTGTTTTTGGTGGACCATGGCTAACCCGGCATAGGCGTAGACGGTTAAGGGGGAGGAAACCTGCTGTCGCCCTTGGGGATCAATATCCCGCAGATGACTACGGTCAATAGCAACCGCTTGCTGCCAGGTTTGGGTTGCTAACTCGTAGTTCCCCAGCGCATAATGGGCAAACCCCAGCCCCACCTGGGCCTCCAATGCATTGGCTTGGGCCTCTATAGCTTGTTCCCAGGCCCGCAGGGCATCGTTCAGGTTGTAGTCAGCGTTCCCCACGGCGGCATGTTGCCAGGCCATTCGTCCTCTAATGTAAGCAATGTCAGGATCCATTAACTGATCGGGTTCAGCGGCCGCTAATACCGAATCGGCAGTGGCTAATTCTTGTTGGTCTAGCAGCTGTTCCATCAGCCGCCTGGCGGCGGCCAGATTGCCTGTGGTAAAGGCATTCAGGGCACTGGCCATGACCGCCGTGTTTTGGCCGGGCACGGGGGGGGCAGGGCGATCGCGATCGATAGAGTCCCGGTCAATCCCGGATGGGGCAGGATCTGTGACTAAGGTTGGGGGCTGGGTCAGTCTTGAGAGTAGCGCCAACGATACCCCCAAAACAGCGACCAATCCAGCTAGCCCTATGCCCCCCCAAAGCCACCCTAGGGGCAATCCTTGAGTCAGGGATGCCCAGAAACGAGGGGCCGCTGGTTTGATAGTGGCTGGGTTAGAGGACTGTGCCATTGTTGGCGAGTCGGCTGCCGGGGGAGGGGGCAGGCGATCGGCCAAAATGGGACTAGCGCTATCCCACTGGGGCAGCAGGTTTTCACTGGGGTCGGCAGTTTGGCTGGCGGGGAAAGACGGTTGCGATTCAGAGGGTTGGGATAGTCGCTGCACCAGATCAGCCACAGCGATAGCGTCAGCCCCTGTTGGTGAGTTAGCTGGGTCTGGGTTTACCAGCCAATCGCCCGTAGCCCTAAGGAAATCATCAGAGGGGTCCTTGGTAGGAGCATCGTGGCGGGCAAAGACTTCTCTGGCCAGGGTCGAAATATCGGGGTCACTACTGTAATCAGGGGCGATCAGCAGGCCATCACGATCTAGGGCCAGGGTGTCGGTATCGGCATCGACAAGGGTATAGAGATAACCGTTGAAGTCAGGCCGTAGATAGAGAATCGGTAGCATCCAAACGGACTGGTCAGAACGGTAGGCGGAAATCAGTCCCTGCCGTACCCGGCTCAGGCACAGATCGATGGGGTAGCCCTGGCGCAGGTTGCGATAGAGCAACTGGGTAAACGTGATTGCCACATCGTCAGGAATACGCTCGGCCATGGCAATCACCCCAGACACCCCCCGATTCACCAGGGCCTGGACTAGGTTTTGCTCGCGCCACCCAGTCTGGGCGTCATCCTTGGGGGTATAGGCCCCCCGGCAAGAGTTAAACACCGCCAGTTGAATACCGTTATTCACCAGTAGCCCGGCCAGATCTTCGCCGCTGAGCCAATCGGTGAGACCGGTTTGACGATTGACTAAGAAGAGATCGCCGCCCCCAGCGCTAACATCGCTGTGGCCAGCGTAGTGCAGCACTTGAAAGTTTCCCTGTTCTAAGGCTTCGACCAGTTCAGGGCGGCTCGGTTGTTCGAGGACTGTAAGTTCGATGGGGAGGGGAGCATGACCATGGCCGTTGGACTGGGGCGATCGCTGCAGGTCAGCGATTAAATCGCGCACCTCTTTCCCCAGGGCCAGGCGCTCTTGGTCGTCGGGGGCTGATACCACCACCAACACCTGAATCGGGGTGGTGCTGGGGCTGAGGTCTGTAACAGGGGGAATATCAGCGGCCCCCTGGGGTTGGTAGTAACGGCATAGGGTGACGTCAACCCCGGTCGCTAAGGGGCGATCGTCACCGTATAGCAGTTCCCAGGGTAATCGCTGCAGCCGACTGTCTTTAAAGCCTAGGCGCAGGCGTAGGGGTTGACGCCGATGTTGAGCCACCCCCAGGGCGGCCAGCCAACTGTCCCGCATCCGCCCTTGAAAAATACCGTTGTACAGGGCCTGGCCCAGTTGAATCCAGGGCGCACCAGTACCAGCATCACAGGCATCATCCGTTGCCATCAACAGCGCCTGCAGCGGATCTTGAAAAACCACCGTCGCCTGCTGCAACCAGTCCTCCACGGGCCAAGTTACCTGGGTTTCGGCCAGGGGCACCCCGGGGGCAACAGACTCGGTGCGCAGCAGGTAAGCATCTTGCCCTACCCCACTGAGCGCTGTGATGGAGATGTGAAATTCCTGAATCACCGGCAATGATTTACCTCATAGCACTATCCAGAACTTAGGCCGATGGCGGTTCGTTACGGATCGTTCCATTTACCAAAATAGCCTCCGGATCGCGGCTTAGACCAAGGGAGTGTGCCGGTCTACCTAACAGGCTGGATGGGGTATGATGGCTTGGCCCTATTACTAGGGCTCCCTTACCTGTCTTGGGTTTCAGAGTATGTGGTCTAAAAAAATCTCCATATCCCAGCTGCTGGCAGGATGGGTGGGGGTGTTGGGGCTCGCCTGGCTCGCTCCGCCCTTGGGGGCAGAAATTATCACCGTTGACATTGACGGGGTGGATGGACCAACCCTGTCGGCCCCAGAACAGGATCGGTTGGATGGGCTATTGGCCGTGCGATCGCCCCAGATACTCAGTGACCTCAGCCCAGATGGCCGCACCCTGGTGGTGGCGTTAGTGAATTCCCTGGATCCCGGCGATCGCACCCTACATTTTCTGGACATCACCACGGGCGAACTGAGTGATTCCCTGGCTTTAGACTATGAGGTGTTTGCCCCAGAGCTACCCCTGCGCTGGATTGACAATCAGTCGGTGTGGTTTGTGCAGGAGGATATTTTTAGCCCCTGGGAAATAATCACCGTCAACCGCCACACAGATATTGTGTCCCGCACCCGCATCTATCCTGCCCAGGAGGAAGCGGGGGAAATGTTAGGTATCGCCCCGGACAGATCCAAGTTTGTGCTGCGCCTCTATGAAGGGGAAGAAGACGGTATTTACATGGTGTTTTTGCCATCCCTGCAGCGGGTTGAAATTTCCCGCCTACCCGCAGGTCTCGACATTCAGCCGCCAGTGTGGTCGGCCTCGGGAGACCAGGTGGTGCTAGTTACCGCATCGATTGAAGAGCGCCGCCTATACGATCGCACCCCTGACAGCCCCAGCCTGGCTAACCCTGTGGTGCAAGATGCCCTAGGCCGCCTGGCCCCAGAAGAAAACCTGTTTCGCCAGCACCATGGGGTACGAGTGTTCGACTTTTCCCAGGCAGAGCTATTGCAGTTTGAGCTTAAGGCCCAGGATGAGCCGGGGGTGATGTTTGCCGGGGCCAGCTTCAGCCCTGATGGGTCACGGGTATTGCTGAAGTTGTATGAAGCTGCCCAAGTGGCTGGGCGAGATCACCCCACCTATCTGTTTCCCCAGGCCGCCTCCTATCGGGTCTACGATAGCCAGGGGCAACCCCTGGAAACCCTAACCTTTGACCAACTGCGCGGCCCCCTAGAGTCAGCAGGGCGATTTCTGACCCGCGATCGGCTCTTATTTTGGGGTAGCTACGGCCTCGATCGGTCTATGTATACCTACGACCTAGGCCGTGGACAGTTGCAACCGCTGCCACTACCTTCGGGTTCAGTGGACTGGCCGTCGGTGGCCACCAGTGACGACGGGCACCAGATCGTCTACGGATTTTCGTCTGTTACCCAGCCCCCCGAGCTATTTACCCTTAACCTAGCGGGCGATCGCACCCCCCAGGCCCTGACCACCGTCAACGCTACCGTGGCTGACCTCAATCAGGTGCGGTTAGATCCAGTTAGCTTTACGACCCGCCATGGGGAACGCCAGGGTCTGTTGATTCAGCCAGCGGGCCATAGTTTTCCGCCCCAAAATAGCCCAGTGGTGTTTTGGCAGCAGGGGGGACCCGGGTTTTCAATCGCCAACGAATTTGCGATCGCCGTGGAGATGCCCCTCAACCTCCTGCCTAACTTTGGCATTCCAGTGGTGGCGGTGGCCCTTACCGGTCGGGAGGGATTTGGCCCTGACCTGTACCGACGACAGGCGGATCACCAAAACTTTGGCCAGATTGACATCGAAGAAGGGGCCGATATCATCAATCAGATGATTCAATCGGGCTGGACCACCACAGACCAGGTTGGCATCAGTGGCTGTTCTTACGGCGGCTACTTTGCCGCCCAAATGACCGTGCGATTTCCTCGCTTACTGGCAGCGGCTAACCCCCAGTGCACGTTATTAGACACCCTCACCGAATGGCAGTTGGGCTACTCATCCCTGATGTCCTATTTGGTGGGTCAAACGCCGATGGAAAACCCCGATCACTACGTCCAGCTCTCTCCCCTGTACAATGCCACGGCCATCCGCACCCCCACCCTGATGTTCCATGGCCAGGCGGATTTCTTGCAGATTGACGTTGTTCGCAACTTCCATGATGTGATTGCAGCCGCTGGGGTACCCGTGACCCTCTATGAATTTGCAGCCACCGGCCACAGCTTGCAAGACCCCGCCTACCAACGTATCGCGGCCCAACTGCAGATCGATTTCTTTCGACGCTACTTGGATTAAACCAAATTCAAGTCCAGACCTGGCGTTCTGCCTGCGGGAAAACTCCAGATCCTGCGCTGGACTTGGTATAGAGCATCGGTACAGTAGGTCAAGATCCCAAGGGGCTTGGACTGATTGGCTATAAATCGCCTAAATCGCTTCCAACTCATTGGCTTTTAGATGTGCCTTGAGCGGACGCTTGGCTCCTTCCACCGGGAACTCAACCACAATTGGAAAATTTGGGCTGATGGGGCGTCCTTTATAGTCCGTTAAAATCTTCACAATTACCCCTTCTAACCCTTTGGCATCAAAGGCGTCGTTACGGTGCAGCGGGTGGTGGTAAAACACAACTGATTCTTTAATGCGGACCCGATCACCTACGTTCATAGCACACACTCGCTCTTCCTTAATCCTCCCTAAGCCTGGCATTC
>SLIY01000062.1 GCA_007135385.1 Leptolyngbyaceae cyanobacterium CSSed165cm_216 | reverse complement strand
ACGGCCCCCTGCTCGATGGCCGCCGCCGCCAGGGGAATATCGGCGGTAATCACCAAGTCCCCCGCCTGGAGATGCTGCACGATGTAGTTATCCGCCACATCTAGGCCGGCCCTAACCAGCACCGTGTCGATGTGGGGGGAATTGGGGATTTGCAGCTCTTGGTTGGCCACCAGAGTGGTTTTGACCCCAACCCGTTTAGCGGCCCGAAACAGAATTTCTTTGATCGCATTGGGGCAGGCGTCGGCATCAACCCAAATTTCCATGGTGTCTAGGGGGGTGCAGTGCCCCGATTGTAGCTGGAGGGGGTGGGTGCTTGTCTGGCTGAAGCACCGATACCCTGACCTGACCCAGATCGAACAGGCGCAGCACCTAAAAATCCCCCTGACTGGTACCCATGTGTGCTGTACCAAGTCCAGCTCGGGGGCTGGACTTGGATGTGGTTTAGTCCTGACTGGCAAAAATAGGCCCCCCTGTACCAGCCCTAACCCAAGAAATCTGCAAAAACCGTGGTGACTCCCCCCATTTTGAGTTAGAAGGAAGAGGAGGTACCTTCGCTTTTTTCCCATGGCAGACGCTCCCCAGTCCATTTGTATCCTTGGCGGCGGCTTTGGCGGGCTCTACACCGCCCTACGCCTGAGCCAGCTTCCGTGGGGGGCCACGCCTCCCACCATTACGTTGGTCGATAATCGCGATCGCTTTTTGTTTTCCCCCCTGCTATACGAATTGGTAACGGGGGAGTTGCAAACCTGGGAAATTGCCCCCCCCTACGAAGACTTGCTAGCCGCTACCCAGGTGCAGTTTCGTCAGGCCGATGTCACCGCCATTGACTTGGACCAACGGCACGTCAGCCTCAGCCAGGGGAGTTCCCTCACCTATGACCGGTTGGTGTTGGCCCTGGGGGGAGACACGCCAATGGATATGGCCCCCGGTGTGGCCGAATATGCCCTAGCCTTTCGCACCCTGCAAGACGCCTATCAACTCAAAGAACGGTTACGGCTGCTGGAGGCCTCTAGCGCTGACAAAATCCGAGTGGCTGTGGTGGGCGGCGGCTACAGTGGGGTGGAACTGGCCTGCAAACTGGCGGAACGGTTGGGCGATCGCGGGCGGGTACGGCTAGTCGAGCGTGCCGACACTATCTTGCGCACCTCCCCAGAATACAACCGCAAAGCGGCCCAGAAGGTGCTGTCGGACCTGGGGGTATGGATTGACTTTGAAACCGCTGTAGACCAGGTGACCGCTGACAGTATGAGCCTCACCTTCCGGGAGCAAACCGACATTTTGCCGGTAGACCTGGTGCTGTGGACCGTGGGTACCCGGGTGAATACGGTGATGGCTAACCTGCCGGTGTCCCATAACGATCGCCAGCAAATTGTGGTGCAACCCACCCTAGAAGTGGTGGATCGGCCTGGGGTCTATGCCCTGGGAGATGGGGCAGACTGCCGCGATGCGGAGGGGCAACAAGTCCCCGGTACGGCCCAAGCCGCCCTACAACAGGCAGACTATTTGGGTTGGAATATTTGGGCTTCCCTTAGCGATCGCCCCCAACTACCCTTCCACTATCACCATCTGGGGGAAATGATGACCCTAGGCACCCACCAGGCCACCCTCACCGGGTTAGGGATTCAGTTGGACGGCGACTTAGCCCACATTGCTCGCCGCTTGGCTTACCTGTACCGCATGCCAACGTTTTCACACCAGGTGCGGGTGGGGTTGAATTGGATGACCAAACCATTACAAGATCTGTTGTCAGCTTAGATCTATCTAGTCTGGAGCATTCACAAAGGCGTAAGCAAGCGGCTTTCATTCCCGATGAGGCAGGAATCGGCTCGAAAGTAGGCTGCTGTGGATACTGGCTCAACAGGCCAACCGCCTCTTCCTGTGCAATGCAAAGCGCGATAACACGTCCTACAGGCCCACCATTCCGTGAGATCCAGGACGGCGGCTGTTACGTTAGTGCCCCTTTGGGACAACGTCCTGGTCGTAGGGGTCTGGGGGGAGCGAAATCCCCCCAGCGGCCCATCTGGCTTTCCGACCAAGTATCGTGGTGCATTTCGGCTTAGCGCCCGCAATTGAGAGCTTTAGTCGAGGAGTATAGAGTCGCGTAGGTACAGCCGCACCCTTGGCCTATACACCCTACGTCAAATCCAAATCCATCATCGCCTTGACAGGACTGGCTAGACATTGCCCACCAGCCTTAATTCAGTGACATTTGTCTAGAGCATCGGTACAGTATGGCTAAAAACCCGGTTTCTTCGTCGCGGCTCTAACGACATGGCCAGCCTTCTGACCCAGAAACTGGGTTTCTGTGCCGGCGTTCTAGAAATCTCCTAGGCCCGAGTGCTAAGGGAGTAGCAGAAGCGATCGGCCCGAGAGATGGTCTCCCCATAGAGCACCGGCTGCTGGTCGGTGGAAAAGGCGGTGTAGCGGTACACCATCAGGGGATGCCCCAAGGGCACCTCTAGGTAGCCGCTCATGGCATAGTCGGCATGGGTACATTCAATCACCGCATCCACCTGGTCAATGGGGATGCCGTTATCGGCCAGGGTGGGAAAGGTCATCTGTTGGGCCAGGGTGTCCGCAAACCGCTGCCCTAACTCTGCCATCAGGTAAGAAATATCCACCGCCCCAGCCGCCCCATCCATGCGAAACAGCTTTTTTTGCACGTACACCACCGCCTTTGGGGGGATAGCTAGCGCTGTGGCGACTGGTTCTGGGGCCGGTACAGGGTCTAGGGTCAGGTTTTCAAAGCAAAAGTCAATGCCCTGACGGGCCATGTCTGACCCTAGAAACACCAGGGGACTAGAGAGGGAGTAGGCGACTTTTTTGCGCGGCGTGACAAAGACCCCCTTGCCCCGATAGGCGATCGCCAGCCCCTGACTAACCAAATTAGCGATCGCCTGGCGCACGGTAATGCGGCTAACGTTAAACCTTTCCATCAGCTGGTGTTCGCTGGGCAGCTTATCTCCAGGCTGATAGTCCCCAGCGGTAATCTGACGCCGCAGCTTTTCGGAAATGCTGATGTGTAATGGGGTGGACATAGCAATAGGAAGAATCAACAGTCGGCGTTAACCACAGTCAGCAGCGGCTTTGTCACCCCAGAGTAAATGTGTTAAGGTGGCTTGTCATAACAAGTTGAACCATGGTCGTTGTCTCCCACCTGGGCAAGTTTTTGCTGGTCCCCAACCAGTCGGCTAATTGGTGCCAGGGGGTGGGAGAGGGTTAGTGATTTAGCTGTCTATTGTTGTTAAACCATTTGCGATCAGAGTTTTAGCCATGCTGACGAATGCTACATCGACAACTGAACCTAGTTTACCGGCCATCAACCCTCGGCAGATATTGTCAGCCTCAGACCTGGCCCAGTTGAATCAGCGATCTAATTGGGCGGGGGCAGTACAGTTTGGCGGTCACTTGGGGGCGATCGCCCTGAGTGGCTATCTGTGGGCCACGGCCCCCCTATGGCTGGCCCTGCCGGCCCTGGTGATCTATGGCACCAGTCTCGCCCTGATGTTTTGCGCCATGCACGAATGCTGCCACCGCACTGCTTTCGCCAACCCCCGGCTGAACGATGGGGCGGCCTGGTTAGCGGGGCTGTTGTCGTTTTATAACAGCAGCTTTTACCGGCGGTATCACAAGTGGCACCATCGCTACACCCAAATTCCCGGCAAAGACCCAGAACTAGAAAACCCCAAACCCCAGACCCTGAGCACCTATCTCTGGCAGTTGAGTGGGATGCCCTGGTGGATCGGCAAGCTGCGGGGGCACAGCCGTGTGGCCCTAGGCAACCTGGAAGGCTGCTACTATCTACCCGACAGCACCCACGCCGAGGTGATTCGTTCTATGCGGCTCCAGCTAGGGGTGTATGGGCTGTTGATCGCGATCGCTACGCTATGGGGTCATCCCTGGGGTTGGGTCACCTATTGGGTGCTGCCCCTGGCTATCGGTCAACCTCTGCTGCGGTTTGTACTGTTGGCCGAGCACACCGGCTGCCCCAACGACGCTAACCCCCTGGTCAATACCCGCACCACCCTGACCCGCTGGCCCCTGCGCTGGCTGATGTGGAATATGCCCTTCCACGCCGAACACCACCTGTATCCGTCGATTCCGTTTCAGGCGTTGCCCCAGGCCCATCAGCAGCTAAAGTCCTACTTTGAGCGGGTAGAACCCGGCTATATCCAAGTCCATCGCCACCTGATTGCCACCGTTAAGTAACCCGGAGCAGCCCATGGCCGAATCATTTGTACTGGCAGACTTTCCTTTGCAATGTGGGGTGGTGTTGCCCAAGGCGGAGCTGATCTACCACGTCTATGGCGAGCTCAACCGCGATCGCACCAACGTCATCCTGTACCCCACCTCCTACGGGGCACAGCACCCCGACATCGACTGGCTGGTACGCCCCGACGGCATCCTAGACCCCAGCCGCTGGTGCGTGATCACCGTCAACATGTTTGGCAATGGCCTATCCACCTCCCCCAGCAATTGCCCAGCGGTGGCGAAGCCAGGGGTTTATGTCACCCACTACGACAATGTGCGAGCCCAACACGCCCTGTTAGAAACGCTGGGTATCGACCAACTGGCCCTGGTCTATGGGTGGTCTATGGGGGCACAGCAGGGCTACCACTGGGGGGTGCTGTATCCCCAGCAGGTGCAGCGTATCGCCGCCCTCTGCGGTACCGCCAAAACCACCGACCACAACAAAGTCTTTCTCTACAGCCTGCGGGCCGCCCTCACCGGCGACGCCACCTGGAATGGGGAGCGATTTGAGGGGGTGCCCGATCGCGGCTTCCATACCTTTGCCCAAATCTATGCCAGTTGGGCTGCCTCCCAGGCCTATTACCGGGCCAAACCCTACCTGGCCTGGGGCTTTGAGTCGTTAGACGACTACCTGCGGCGGGGCTGGGAAGCCAACTATCGCCAGCGCGATCCCCACAACCTGTTGGCGATGATCGATACCTGGCTGCACTGCGATGTCAGCGATAACCCGGTGTATCAAGGGGATTATGGCCAAGCCATGGGGGCGATCGCCGCCCAAACCCTGGTGATGCCCGCCACCACCGACCTGTACTTTACCCCCGAAGACTGCGCCGCCGAAGCCGCTCTTATCGCCAAGGCCGAGTATCGTCCGATTCCGTCCATTTGGGGCCACCGGGCCGGTAACCCCTACCAAAATCCAGAGGATGAGGAGTTTATCCGACGGGCGATCGCGGAGCTACTGGCTCAATCAGGTCAGCCTGAGTCCTCAGGGCCACAGCTCACAGGCAAGCCGATCCAGGTCAACCGCTAATTCATTCCAGGGGATGTCAGTGATGGCGATCACAATCGGCCCTAAACTTGATAAACCCCACGGCTGAGCCAGGTTTCGATGAACATGCCAACGCTACCCCTGCGATCAGAGCTGGGCTAAGGCATTCTAAGGATGGCGATAGCCGCTTCTTCTAACACGCTCACCTTATAACGAAATCTATATAACGAAACCGCCCCTGGTGCTCCGGCACTGGGGGTTATTTAATCCCGGATTTCTCACCAGCGCGTTTTGAGGGAGGTCAGCTCATCAGATCAAAGCTGAACAGTGGGGTGAGGAGCAAGAATGTTGATGGCAGGACAACATTTTGCGCCTCCTTGGCCGT
>SLIY01000015.1 GCA_007135385.1 Leptolyngbyaceae cyanobacterium CSSed165cm_216 | reverse complement strand
TCCTGCAGGGTTGGGGATGGAGGGAATAATGTCCGGTTCCCCTCTTGGGATGGGCTAGGGGTGGGTCTGTGGGGATGGGGGTCGGGTATCGGGTGTCGGGTATCGGCATCCCCTCTTGGGATGGGCTAGGGGTGGGTCTGTGGGGGATGGGGGAGAAAAGAGAACTGAATCATGACTTGAAATCATCTGTTTTCCTGAAACCATCGGCTGAAGAATGAAGTGTAATAGAAGAAGGGCATAACTAAGTAAAGACTGCTGAGTCTGTATGTCCTGCCCTGCATCTTATCCACCATGACCGTTGCTGTGCATCTGGATTCTCAAACCTTCTTGGGCCATAACCAAGAAACCTATCAAGAGCTGAGGTTGGCCCTGCAGCTGAATTTGCGTCGCCAGTTGCTGATTGCAGTCTGTGACAATGGGGCCTTGCAAGCTCAACTGGCCGAGCAGTTAGAAGCTCACTTTAGCCCCTATCCCGAGACAGTACCTCTGGCGGATACGGTGCGATCGCGGTTGTCCCCCGTCGTTACCCTACGACTGGATGCGCAGCATCCTGACCTGGTGCGGGAGGTTCTGGTTTGGTTAAAGCGGCAGCGGCTACTGCAAGCCAGCAACCCGATCATTCCGGTGTTTCAAATTGTGGGGGTCGATCAACTGACCCGCCAGTCCCCTACCCTGCAAAACCGGTTTCTGGCTTCCCTGATTCGGGTCGATGCCTTGCTGACTCAATTGGACTGCCGTCTCCTGGTGTGGGTACCTCGGCCCTGGCTGACCAAAATTCGCCAGTCGGTGCCTACCTTTTGGCGATCGCGCAGTGGTCTATTTGAGTTTGCTGGTGACCCCATCTCCCCGGCTCCGGCCCCAGATCGTGCCCCCGACCATGCCTCGATGGCCCCTGGCCCGGCCGCTGTCTCTGCCCCGCCGGAGCCTGCTGATCACGCTGATCCGGCCGATTCAGTTGATCCCGTTGATCGACCCGATCTGTGGACCGTCCTGCGGCAAGACTTAGCGACATTGGAGCCAGATACCTCTGGGGAAAGCACCGCTGCCACATCGTCTACCGCTGAACCTGACCCGGCTGGGACTGAGCTTCAGGGGGTGACATCCACCTCACCCCTGGCGGCTGTGCCGCCGAACCAGACGGCCTCAACCGTCCCAGTCACGTTTGCAGCCACTGACCATGAGGCATTTTCGGCCATGGTCATGCCACCGTTAGGCACGGTCCCCCAGGAGGTACTGGAGGAGTTGCACCAGGCAGAAGCAGAAGCGGCAAAGGCGATACAGCCTCCTGATCCTGCTGACGCCAGGACTGGGGCTGATGCTACCGTTTTGCCGTCATTGCCCTCAGAATTGGTGGATAGTGAGGATATCAACCGCCTGTGGCAGTACATTCACACCTTGATTCGTCAGCAGGCTGGACCCTTGACCATTGCTCGGGCCTATCTGGCGTTGGGGCAGATCAGTCGCAATGTTGTCGACCATACTCCGGCGTCCCCAGCTCTGCTGGACTTTACCGTGGCCGCCTATGAGCGAGCGAGCGCCGGGCTGCTAGTGGGAGAGACCGACTGGTGTGACACGCTGAACGACCTGGCCAGTCTCTATTGGTTGCGATCGCAGCAGAAGACTGGAGCGGCCGCCGTCGCCTGGCTGCATCGCAGCATTGACACTTACCAAACGGCCTTGGACAACTGTCAGCACAGTGCTCCGGCAGATACCCTGGGGCGGCTCTATAGCAACCTGGCCACGGTGTATGGTTTGCTGGCTAATGACGATGACCCACTCCCCTGGTTGGAAAAGTCACGGCATGCCTATAATCAAGCTCTGGATTGCGATCCAGTGGTGCGATCGCCCCAAGACCACGGTAACCTGCAAAACGGTTTGGGCACAGTCCACTGGGAGTTGGCCAAATACCAGAGTCCCCAGCACCATCTGACCAGCGCCATTAAAGCCTATGAAGCCGCCCTAGCCCAGCAATCGCCCCAGGCGGATCCTCAGACCTACGCCATGATCCAGAACAATCTGGGGATTGCCTGCTGGAGTTTGGCCCAGCATGAGCGGCCGGCCTGGCTGTTAGAGCGGGCCATTGCCGCCTATACAGCGGCCCTGTCCTACCGCACCATGGCTACGACCCCAACTGGCTGTGCCGCTACCCACAACAACCTGGGCACAGCCTGGTTCGATTTAGCCGAGCACGTACCCAACCGGCTACAGGCCCTCCAGCATGCCGCCAGGGCCTATGAGACGGCCCTCAAAGCGGCCGATAAAGCTCTCCAGTCCGCTAATCCGCAGCCTCTAGGCTTTGACCTGTGGGCCACCTTCCACAGCGTTGGGGTGGTGCACGCTTACATGGCCCAGGCGCTGCCCGACAGTGAGTTACCGCAGCGCCAGAGTCACTTGCAGGTGTCCCTACAAAATTGCCTGCTCGCCTACGAAGGCTGGCGTGACAGCCCTGAGCAATTGGATACCTTGGTGACGGCCCTGGTCTACACCGTGCATCTTCATTTTGAGATTATCGGCATTGCTGGGCAGCAAGCAGCCCTGTCCCAGGTGCCTGGTGAACTGCTGCCTCAAGTGTTGCGACGGTTATAGGGGCATGGGTTGAGGGCTAGGTTCAGCCCTGTTTAACCCTAAATCCTGAATGCTTGCTCAGGGATTATACCCAGCCGCCATAGCTTCAGACATTCATTCCTGAGCGGCCAACTGCTTTGGCCAAGGTCATGGGAAGCGCCACAAACATTAAGAACCGTCGCACTCACCTTTTCAAGGCCAAACCCTTGCATAACAATGAAAAGCGTACTTAACGGTTTGAAACATCCCCCCGGGTGTAACGCTCGGGATTCAAGGAAACACTATGGCGTATTACTGGTTTAAAGCGTTTCATATTATCGGTGTGGTGGTGTGGTTTGCCGGTCTGTTCTACCTGGTGCGGTTGTTCATCTACCATGTGGAAGCCGAGGCTGAGCCAGAACCGGCCCAGAGTATTCTCAAAAACCAGTACGAGCTCATGGAAAAACGCTTGTATGGCATCATTACCACCCCTGGCATGGTGGTGACGGTGGCGATGGCTATTGGCCTGCTGGTACAAATGCCCGATTACCTCAAAGATGGCTGGATGCACATTAAGCTTGGTCTGGTGGCTATACTATTGGGCTACCACTTTTATTGTGGTCGTCTAATGCGTCAGCTCCATCGGGGGGAATGCCAATGGTCAAGTCAGCAGTTGCGGGCTTTGAATGAGGCCCCTACTCTGCTGTTGGTGGCGATCGTGATGCTGGTGATCTTTAAGAACAATTTCCCGACCGGGGCAACCACTTGGCTGATGGCTGGGTTGGTGGTATTTATGGCGGCGACGATTCAGCTCTATGCCCGCAAGCGTCGGTTGGATAAGGAGAAAGCGTTGGCTAAGTGAGTTTTTATGGATGACTCCCTTTAACGCCTCGCTGTTTCACCATCGGCACTGCCAGCGGCTAGGTCATGAAAAAGCAAATACAGTACACTGCTGATGTTGTTGGCTATGGCAAATCCATGGATGCTAGGGAGCTATTGGCGCGCTATCGAGCGGGCGATCGCGTTTTCTCCGGCCTGAGGTTGCTGGAAATTGAGCTCTTGCAAGTGGACCTCAGTGGGGCAGATTTTAGCGCCAGTGATTTGCGCCAGTCACGGTTAGGGCGCACCCACTTTGCCAAAGGTAACTTTACCCAGGCCGACCTCAGTGAGGCGCTGCTGTGGGGGGCTAACTTTACCGCCGCTGAATGTGCCCAGGTGCAACTGCGAGATGCCGATCTGAGTGGAGCCGTGTTTGTGCAGGCCCAACTCCCCCAGGCCAACCTGATTAAAGCGATTCTCTGCGGCGTTAATTTTCAGGACGCTAACCTGGCCCAGGCTTGGTTGATTGAAACCGACTGTCGTCCCACCTCTGACCAGCAGACCAACCTGCGGCGAGCCAACCTGCAAGGAGCGAACCTCAGCTATGCGGACCTTAGCGGGGCTCAGCTCGCCCAGGCTGACCTCAGGGGGGCCAAGCTCTGCCGTGCCCACCTAGGCCAAAATTTCCGCCCCGATGCCCCTAAAACTGATTTGACTGAGGTTAACCTGCAGGGGGCTGATCTCAGCTATGCCGATCTCACAGGAGCTATTTTGCGCGGGGCCAATCTACGAGGGGCTGACCTCACGGGGGCCACCCTCCACAATACGGATTTTACAGGGGCGATTTTGCCCGATGGCAGCCAACCTTAGCACGGTAGGCGGTGCATTGCGGCTCAACGACTGAGTCTACGATGGTGGACTCTAGGTTAGGGAGCCACAAATGCACGACCTCTAGTGCTGCAAGATTAACCCAGCAGAATCTGCCCAGCGGCGTTGATCCCAGCCCCAGGGGTGAACTGGCCATAGCCCAACTTAGTCAGGGTGGCTTCTAGGGCCCCTACTGCTGTGAGAATATCGCGATCGCCCACAAAGCCCAGGTGACCGACCCGAAAGATCTTGCCCTTCAGGTGGTCTTGACCGCCAGCTAAAGCAATATCAAACTGCTTTTTCATCACCGAGCGAATTTGCTCTGCCTCCACCTGTTGGGGCATGACGGCGGTAATTGCTGGGCTAGCACAGTCATCAGCCCCAAACAGCGGTAGGTTGAGGGCCTGCATAGCGGCTCGGGTAGCGCGTCGCTGACGATCGTGACGGGCAAAAATAGCTGCTAGTCCTTCTTTTTGCATCATTTGCAGGGCGGCGTGCAGGCCAAAGAACAGATTCACTGGTGGGGTAAACGGTGTCGTGTTTTTAGCCGCCCCCTGGCTGTAGGGCTTTAGATCCAGGTAGAACTTGGGCAAGGTGGCCGTCTCATAGGCGTCCCAGGCTTTGGGGCTGACGCTAACGAAGGCTAGCCCCGGGGGTAGCATATAGCCTTTTTGGGAGCCAGAGGCCACCACATCTAGACCCCACTCGTCCACAGGCACAGAACAGGCACCCAGGCTGGTGACGGCATCTACCAGGATCAAGGCCCCATGGGCTTTGACATGGCGGTTAATGGTCTCGAGATCGTTGAGTACCCCAGTTGACGTTTCGCTGTGGGTGATAATCACCGCCTTAATTGCTTTGGCGGTATCAGCCTCTAGGGCCGCTTTAAAGTCATCGGGGTTCAGCGGCTTACCCCATTCAGCGGTAATTTCCTGGGTGTCTAGGCCATAGGCTCGGGCTACTTTGCCCCAGCGCTCGCCAAACTTACCGTTATTGCCCACCAGCACCTTATCGCCTGCACTCAAAAAGTTGATCATGCCTGCTTCCATCGCCCCAGTCCCGCTAGCGGCGAGAATCAGCACATCATGGCTCGTCTGGTGCAGCCACTTCAGACCTGCGGTCACCTCGCCCATGAGGGCGCTAAACTCACCACTGCGATGTCCCATGGGGTGCTTGGCCATGGCCAGCAACACCGGTTCGGGAACCGGGGTCGGCCCCGGAATCATTAGCATTAATTTGTTTTCCATGCCTTGCCACCCAACTCTGCAATCAAAGAACAAGCCTTCAGCTTACCAAGCAAAATTCCACTTCTGGACTTGGATAAGGTTTAATACAAAGACAGAACGATGTAGTCCTATAGGCAATGTCTGGCTATGATGCTCAAGTCTACAACCCGTCATGT
>SLIY01000479.1 GCA_007135385.1 Leptolyngbyaceae cyanobacterium CSSed165cm_216 | reverse complement strand
GCTACCCAGGGGTGGCCGCTAACTATGTGTCGGTGTGTGCCCAGGCCGAACATTTCCTGGACTTCCGCCAAATTGTGCGGCAGAACATTGAAACCCAACTGGCCGCCTATCTGGAGGCGAAACAGCAGAAGGATAGCGAGGCTGACGTCGCCACCCCACTGGCAATGCCTGTGAGCTAGTGCTCAGTCAGTCTGGTAATGGGTTTACGGTTCACGGTGCACGGCCGACCGTAGACCGTGAATCGTAAACCGTGAACCCTGTCAGCCCGACATCTTTAACTGGGACATCTTTAACTGAATAGACCCCTTAGCCCACTAACGTCGTTCTGGCGTCAGGGTGGAGGGTTGGGCCAGCTGGGCCTGTCGCCATTGGCGATAAGCTCGCTGGTAGTCGGCCCAGGCTTTGAGCTGCCCCTGGGGGTCATAGCGGTGCTTGAAGTGTTCCCAACAGATGGTTTCCATGGGGGATTTCCTCGCAGCTTTGGGGGATTGATAACGCTGGCCAGTTGGTGTAAAGCGGTAGCGGTAGCCAATGATTAAGCTTTGGAGCGGCAAAATAGCCGCCCGATGGGCCACCTGTGACAACGCCCTACCCGGTGTGGCGATAGCTATGGTGGGTCGCTATGCCGTTGACCCAAACCACCGAATGAATCGGCCGCTGTGGGTGGCAGGGCTATGGAGAGCTTGGATCCTAAATGCTGTCTTTATATTGCCAGAGCTTGCAGGTTAAGAAGAAGCTAAGTAACACATCTTAAGCTGATGCCAGACTAGAACACCGGTACAGCCCCCTAAGTATCTTTTAGCGACAGCAACTTTTCATTCAGATCTTGAAGATAGGGGCGGGCCACATCATCGGGCAGTAGTCCCTTGAAAATGGCCTGGTTAATCGCCCCCTTTTCAGCCAAATACAGCCGGCGCCAAAGACCATCTAAGTACTCAGTGTCCACCAGACCGGTAGATTTATAGGAAGGCCGCTGATTATAGAGGCTACGCAGCCCCTCTTCCCCCTGGGCAATGCGGGCCTGGTAGCGGGCAAAAAATTCCTCGTATAAAAACTTGGGTAGACTACCCACCTCTAATAAATTTAACAGTTCTGCCTGAGCCGCTTTGGCGGCAATAATATTCAGTCGCAAATCTTCCACCTGCTGACGAAAGGGGGATGGCTTAGACAACTGGAGCTGCTTCACCAGCCAGGACAGGCTCAACCCTTGACCCACCAAGGACACCAACACCGTACTGAACACTAGGGTGATTACCTGCTCGCGAGCGGGCAGGGTGAACGGCAACGTCAGAGCCAGGGCCATAGATAGGGACCCTTTGACATTGCCGAAAATCATCACATGCTGCCAGCGAAAGGGAATGGGGCGATCGAAAAATCGCAGCAAGTACAGCAGCGGGTAAATCACCACCACTCGGCCAATTTGGTAGGCGACAATGGCCAGTAGGGCCGCTGGCAGGGTATTCACTAACCCCCTGGGGTCAACGGCCAAACCCACCAGCAAAAAGATAAAGGTATTCACCCCAAATCCAGCATATTCCCAAAAACTTAATAGGGTGACTTTGATCGAGGCTGAGGTTTGGCGAAAGCCCAGGTTACCAATCACCAAACCCGCAATCACCACGGCGATCGCGCTAGAAACCCCCAAGACTTGACCAATCTGAAAGGTGCCTAACGACACCGCTACCGTCAGCAAAATGTTACTGAGGGCATCGTCTAGCTGCCGAAACAGTCCCACACAGAGATAGCCCAAGCCCAGGCCCAGCAATCCACCCCCCACAAAGGCAATAAACAACTGCTGTACCCCATTTACCAGGCTGAAGGATCCTTGCATGTGGGTCGTAGAAATTAAGCTGAGTAAGACTAGGGCGACCCCATCGTTAAATAAACTTTCCCCTTCAACAATGGTGGCCAGCCGTCCAGGCACCGACACATTTCTAAAGGCAGCAATCACCGATACGGTGTCGGTAATGGTTAAAATCACCCCCACGGCGGCGGCGGTAATCCACTCCAGGCCCAGGCCCCAATGCAGCAGCGAGGCTGTAATTGCGGCTGATAACACCACCCCTGGTCCGGCCAGTAGGGCAATGGGCTTGATGGTGCTGCGCAGCCGACTGATGTCAGTATTAATGGCTGCCTCAAAGATAAGAATAGGCAAAAATAAATTCAGGATAATGTCAGGGTTGAGGCTAATGGCGATGGGTAAACCCTCACCAGTCATAATCAGACCGGCCAGAACCAACCCCACCACGTAGGGAATTCGCAGCCAGCGGGTGACCAATGCCACCCCCGTTGCCACCAGCAGCAGAATAATCAGGGTATTGACTAAACCCGTAACTTCGCTAGTGGGCAGGGCATTGGCTGTTTCTGAGGACAGTTGAAGTAGGAGCATCATCGACAACATGAAACGTTCGCAGGCAAAACGGTTGAGGCCTTCACAAGGTTAAGGGGCACAGCACTGCTGTGCCCCTACTCTAGGCCTGTCCCTTCTAGCATTTCCTAAAGTCATTGATCCGATTTAGATCAGCAATAATAGCCCCGAATAGAGGGTGGCTCCAGTCAAAAATGACCAAAAGCAGGTTTTCTGGGCTTCGGGTAGCTCCCGTTTGAGGATATTCAGGATGATGCTGCCAGCCAGAAAGGCCCAAACTAAAGCGACGATCGCTTCATCCAGGTGAATGAACAGTTCGGCGATCGCCCCGATCAAAATGGCCCCGGTCAACCACCAACGCCCCCGCTGATCGTAAAGGGCTTTATGGTGCTCGCGCAACCCATGATCCATGATGAAAAAATGGAGCGCTACGGCGATAAAAAACACCATGCACTCGATCAAACTGTGTTCACTCAGGTCTTGTAGCAGATAACCAAAGATCAGATTTAAGCTGGCAAAGGCCGCCATATGTATCCAAAACACTCGGGTACTGGCCCGATCGCGATCATGGTGGGTGCGATTGAGCTGACGGGAGGTTAACACCAGGCGATCGAGGCCGTAAAAGACGGTTAATCCCAGTAACGCCATTAGATAGGTGTGGTGTTCCAGATGTCCCAGTATCTGGGGAAACGAGGCGGCAAATTCGGTCTGGGCTTGGCTGAGTTCTGGCAGCACCTCCAGGAAGATGTAAGCCATAGAAATTCCGCCGGTAAAGGATATCCAGCGATATTCCGGCATCCAGGCATCCACCTCTAGGCGAGAGATAAAGCCGTGCACTAGCGCTAACCCAACGGCCAACATTAAACCGATTGATGTCACCATAGCGCCGTTCTTTTCCGCCTCTGCCTGTCACCATACCACCTTAGATAGGTGCCCCGACGGCGGAGCCAGGGCACCAGAAAAGGTCATGCTTACAGATTCTATTCCTTAACTCAGCAA
This sequence comes from Leptolyngbyaceae cyanobacterium CSSed165cm_216, assembly GCA_007135385.1. Classification (GTDB taxonomy): domain Bacteria; phylum Cyanobacteriota; class Cyanobacteriia; order Phormidesmidales; family Phormidesmidaceae; genus Nodosilinea. The sequence continues at coordinate 15,821 of SLIY01000479.1, read as the reverse complement.
CATCCCAGATTTGATGGTTGCTCAAATCTGGGTACCACTCGTCTACTGCTCCATTCACCTTTGGGAGGCCGGATTGACCATGGGGGCGTCGCGACGGCCTAGGGCCACAGCACCAGGGCCAAAGGCCATCAAAATTAAGGCCGCCCCTACCAGCACAACATCCCGTTCTAATCCAGCGGTGGCTGATCCAGCGGCAATGGAAGCAGGGAGGTGCACTCCGGTAATCGCCGCCGCCATGATCGCTAAAATCGCTAGGCTGGTCCATGGGGTAAACAGACCAACAATCAGTAGCAAGCTGGCAATCACTTCCACAATGCCAATAATCGGACCCAAGAATCCTGGAAATCCCATGGCTGAGAACATACCCGTCGCCATCGACCAGTCAAAGGCTTTGGCTAATCCGTGGGGCAAAAAGATAAATACGGTGGTTAAGCGCAAAATCAGCAGGGCGTAGTCTTTAGATGTATACATGGGGTGAACCTCAACAACAGTAAATTCAGTGGTATCTAAGTGGCTATAAGATTACGGTTTCAGCCAGCACAGGGATCAGCGGCACAGGGATCAGCGGCACAGGGATCAGCGGCACAGGGATCAGCTACGGCGCAGGGATCCGCCGCACAGGGGTCGGCGGGGCTAGCCGCTGGGGCACAAGGGTCGGCCCCGGCACAGGGATCTCCAGCGGGACTATTCAATGCGGCGACGGACCCCATACCAATGGCACCAACGGTGGCTAAAATGGCTAGGTATTTGAATTGAAAGTTCATGGCTATCAGCTCTCGGGCTTGAGTTCAGTAAGTTCATACCAGTCGTGATACGCGTCAGGTGGGGCGGGCTATTGACCGATTACAAACGGCGATCGCAACACTCTTACTTAACCGTGGCCCCCTGAATCTGCCCTTAAGTCAGTATGAGAACTGTCTGAGAATAAACACCCTAGTACTGCCTGGCAGAAATATGACTACTGTTGCTGAGGGTGTCAGGTTTTAGGTGTCAGGAAGGGTTAGCTGACTTATGCCGTAGAGCCCTAGACAGACCAAATCCGGCTGGGAGGGGCACCCCTCCCAGCCGGGCCGAAATGTGATGATTAGCATCTAGTTAACTCACGTCAACTGTCTAAGAACCACGTTGGTCACGGTTATATCGCACCAGTTCACCAATACTGACCCGGCCATTGCCGGTCATATCAGCCTCAGAGTCGTGGAGTGTAACTTGGCCAGTTCTGGGCAGAGGACCACCGGCCATAGCCATGGGCGCGATCATTAAAGTTGCGGCAACGATGGTTAAACCAGAGATGAGATAGCGTTTCATAGGACTCTCCTTGAGTGCTTCTTACATGTGGGACTTGGTTGTCCCTCCGAAGAGAGGGAACCTGTTGGTTACCCCCTTGGCCTGTGGTTTCTATAGTGGGGTGCCCAGCTGAGCCACGGCTGAATGTAGTCTGAGATACAATTTAAGCCTGACTGAGAAAGAAATTAAAATTTGGATTGGTTGGCACGGGTACTCCTCGGCGTCAGTCTGGCGTAAGTCTGCCCAGCCCGTTGTTACCTGCGTTTACTCAGGAAAATTTAAGCCCCTGCTTAGGGCCAATTCATCCAATTAGTGTGATTGGATGATTAAGTAAGTAGGTGGCGGTAACCAGTGGATTAGCACTGTATCTTTTTAGTCCAGCTCGAGAAGAATCTACACTTTCTCGATAGTTTTTCCTGTCATTCCAGGCCCTGTGGAGGCATGGAAGGGCTTGCTTAAACTGAGTTGCGAGCTGATTAGCTGTGAGCTGATTTGTCGCGATCTTATCGCTGTAGAGAACCTTGGGGTGGTGCAAAAGCCCAGTTCTCTTTCTGTCGCAAAATGAGGAATCAAGCGATGAAAATATGGATTCACAATTTAACTAAAAATTTCGCTAAAAGTTTAAAGGTTGGTGTTCTGGGGGTCGGTATTTTAGGCACCGCTGCCGCCATGTCCGTGGAATCCGTAAGCCTGTCAGATGGACGGGTCATGTTTGACCGCCCGCCCAACCTAGTGGAAGCCACGACCCGCGATATCCATGCCGGGTTTAGGGGGCGCTATCACTTTGTGATTGAGGTACCGGAAAATGCCGGAGAAGCCCTGGAAGCGATCGTCGTTACCCCCCGTGATCATGCCAAGCGGATTAACTTTACCCTAGACGCCAGTACGGCTCAGCAGGGGGTTGCCTATGCTCGTGGGCCAGAATTACCCCTAGCCAGTGTTGGCGGTGTCCCAGAAAATCCCCATGATGTGTTGCTAGTGTTTGACCAGCCGGTGCAGCCTGGGGAAACGGTGACGGTCACCCTGCGCACGGCCTATAACCCTTGGGGTGGGGTGTAGCGGAGTCGAAACCAGCAACGTTGAGCCCTTTATTTTTGTCCACCTACTTACTCTGCGGTATAAGTCGGCCAACTATTCCTAAAACCTGATACCCGGCACCTGATACCCTCAACAAAGGTTGTCATCGTTCTGCCAGCCCATCCTAGGCGGATCAGTCTTCTAAATCATCCGATAAATCATCTGAGCGATCGCCGCTATTCAGTAGGGTTGGCAGGCCTGTCCCTTCCCAGGTGGTGTTGAAATGTTCGGGACTGGCGTTGCGCCACAGCACTAGCCCCCCCGTGGCGACCCCCAGTCCCAGTAGGGTGCTGGCCACCCAGCGGGTAACCGGCGGGGTAGACCGCTGGCGGGCTGGGCGGGAGGACACCGTATGCCGTTGCAGAATTTCATCGGTCAACCAACTGATCGATGTCTTAAAATTGTGGACTGGATTCGGCAGCAGTTGTAAATAGGTGACCTGGCGCAGCAGGTGGCCCTGGCGGCCAGTAATCACCACCCGGTTAAACAGGTTAGCGGCCCCATCGGCCAACCCCAACTTCATCAGGGTGCCCCGCAGTCTGACCTGGGCCGGTTGCAACGGTTGTCCCTGCACCTGGGCATTCAGGTTGGTGGCGATCGCCTCTCCCTGCTGATAGGCGACCTGGGCAGTGGCCGGTTGGGGGGTGTCGAGCACGGCACAGTCGCCCCCAGCAAACACATTCGGGTAGTCAAGCAATTGTAAGGTAGGCAAGACCCGTAGACGGCCAGCGCGATCGCGGCTGTCTGGGGGCACCGCCAAAGTAGACAATAGTGGGCTGACCCGATTGCCCGTGGTCCAGATCACAGTCTGAGTCAGTAAGGTATAGGACTGATCGGCCTGGGTATAGACCAACTGGGTGGGCAACACCTCCGTTGCTGAGGCCCCAGCGATGATCTCCACCGGCACCAGCCGTTCTTGCAGCGCTTGTTGGGCCGTATCCCGCAGACCATCGTTCAAATCCCCTTTCAGGATGTCACCGCTGCGATTGACCACCACCACCCGCAGATCAGAGCGGATCCCTTCAAACTTACGAGCCCACTGGGGCAGCAGATCCCCCAGAGTAGCTGCCATTTCAACCCCTGCCGGTCCTGCCCCGACAATCGCCACCGTCAGCAGCGATTGGCGCTCAGTGGCATCAGTGGTTTGACTGGCCCGCTGCAAACATTGCCGCAGGTGCTGGGCTAGGCGACGGACATCCTCTCCGGTGCGAAACGGAAACCCATAGTCCTTAACTCCGGGAATACCAAAATCATGCATGGTACTGCCCACCCCCAGGACCAGATGGCCATAGGTGTACTGCAAGCCAGAAGCCAACCTGAGCTGCTGCTGCTGTAAGTCAACCGTCTCCACCCGATCATGGATGAAGGTGATTTCATCACAGTTGAGCAGGTCATCGTACTTGGGCCACACCTGCTGCTCACTTAGCTCACCACTCAGCAGTTCGTACAACAGGGGCTTAAAGACAAAGCGTTCTGCTTGATCAATCAAAATAATTGGGGCCGGGTGGCGCTGATGGCAGAGGTGCATCGCTGCAAACAACCCCAAAAACCCTCCCCCCACAATCACGGTGGGCTCTGTGGTCACAGACATCGCTTCATCCTTCCCTAGGCTGCCTTCTTGTATCTCGCACCTAACGGGTTAAGGTGTTAACCCGCTCAGGGGCACCTCCATTTAAGGAAATTAGCCTGAAGTTAACCTGATGACAGGTTGAGTTTTTCCTGAGACCTGGGCGACAGGTAGGAGCGTATATCTAGAACGCCGGTACAGAAACCCGGTTTCTTGGCCAGACAGCAGATTATGGCGTTAGAGCAGCGACGAAGAAACCGGGTTTTTAGCCATACTGAACCGATGCTCTAGTACTGCCTGACAAAAATATGACCAACTTTGCTGAGGGGGTCAGGTGTAGCCTGATCCTGCCAGCGTGAGCCTTAATTCAGGCGAGCTTCTGTTTCTGTGTCGAACCAGTGAATTGACTCAGGGGGTAGGGCCAACTTCAGATTTTCCCGACTCCAGGTGGCGTCAGAGGGTAGGAGAGCCCGTAGGGTCAGGTTATCGTCACCGTGCACCCGCAGGCTAATTAGATCGCTCATCCCTAGGTTTTCCACCAGGAAGACATTGCCCTGCACAATCTGGTGATCGCCTTCCCGAGGTAAGCGCAGGTGTTCCGGCCGAATGCCCATAATCACAGAGGATTTGGCTGGCAGGTTGGTCGGCAGATCCACCTTGGAATCGCCCAGTAATACCGCATTGTTCACCCGTTCTAGGGGGATTATATTCATTTGAGGGCTGCCAATAAAGCTGGCCACAAACCGGTTAGCTGGGGTTTTGTAGATTTCGTTGGGGCTACCCAGCTGTTGCAGATAGCCATCACTCAGCACCGCCACCTTGCTAGACAAGGTCATCGCCTCGGTTTGGTCGTGGGTGACGTACACCACCGGGGACTGCTGATCTTCAAAAATCTGCTTCAGGTCAGCTCGTACCTGTTCCCGCAGTAGGGCATCCAGGTTACTTAAGGGTTCGTCTAATAGAAACACATCAGGGTTGCGCACCAACGCCCGCGCCAAGGCCACCCGTTGCCGTTGACCACCAGACAGCTTGGCCGGTCTGCGGTCTAGCAGGGGGTCTAACCCTAGCACTCGAGAGGCGTCCTGCACCCGTTTTTGAATATCGCCAGTGGCCAAGTTGCGCAGCTTTAGCCCCGAGGCTATGTTCTGCTGCACCGACATGTGGGGATACAGCGCATAACTCTGAAACACCATAGCAATATTGCGATCGCCCGGTGCCAGTGGATTGACATCCTTGCCCCCAATCAACACCCGCCCTTCAGTGGGCTGGTCAAGCCCTGCAATCATCCGCAAAATAGTGGATTTACCACAACCGGACGGCCCCACCAAGGTAAGGAATTCACCATCTTCTACCGATAGGCTCAGGTCCTTTACCGGCACAATTTTTTGACTGTAGGCTTTGGTTAGATTTTGGAGTTCAAGTTTGGCCATAGTCTTTATTCAAAATTCAAAATTCAAAAATATGTAAACCCAGCTACCCTTTCACAGAGCCAGCGGTCAGACCCTGAACGATGCGTCGCTGGAAGAACAGAACCAGTAACACTAGGGGCAATGTACCCACCACCGTAGACGCCGCCAGCGGCCCATAGGGCACCTCAAACAGGGTGGTTCCGCCCAATTGGGCGGCCGCCACCGGAATCGTTTTCATCGATTCGCGGGTCATAAAGGTCAGGGCAAACAGAAACTCATTCCAGGCAAAGATAAAGGCCAGAATACCGGTAGTGACTAGGGCCGGTAGGGTCATGGGTAGCACAATCTGCCAGAGCATCTGCAGGGTGTTGTAGCCATCCACCTTGGCGGAATCTTCTAGATCTTTGGGCAACTGTTGAAAGAAGCTGCGCATCACCAAAATGGTCAGGGGCAAGTTAATGGCGGTATAGGGAACAATCAGGGCCAGGTAGTTGTTGGCCAACCCCAGGGCGCGGACAATTTCTAACAGGCCCAGAAACAACAGAATGTAAGGAAACAGGGTAACCACCAGCACCGCTCCCAGCACCAGCTGTTCGCCAGGAATCCGCAGCCTGGCCAGGGCATAAGCCGCTGGTGACCCCAGGGCTAGGCACAGGATCGTGGAAATCACCGACACCAGCGCACTGTTGATGATGTAGATCTGAAACTGGTTTTCCCGAAACAGGTCAATGTAGTGGCGGGCCGTTAGTTGGTCGAGCCCTGGAAAGTACACCGTAGGATCAGCGGTGATGGCGGCGTTGGTTTTGATCGAGGTCAACACCTGCCACAGCACGGGTGCCAAGCTAAAGATGACGGTAAACGCGATCGCCAGCCACAACAAAATCCGCTTCCACGGGATGCTGCTGTCTGAGGTTGAGGATGGCGTGGGTGCCGTTGGCTTCGTAACAGTCGTCATAGTTTCCTCAAAAATCTACAATCCAAAATCCTCAGTCTTGGGTTATTCTGCATTGGCTTGCAATCGTTTCAGCCCTAGTCCAGCTAGAGCCACCACTAAGATCAAAATTAGGAACGTTACCGCCACCAAGGCCGCCCCATAGCCAAAGTCCAGGTAGCGCATGACGGTGGCATAGATATAAATCGACACCATTTCCGTCGCCCCCCCAGGGCCACCGCCCGTCATCACCTGAATCAGGTCGAATATGCCAAAGGCCTGGGCAAAGCGAAACAGCATAGCAATCACAATCTGGGGCGCAATTAATGGCAAGGTAATCTGCCGGAAGCTTTGCCAGGGGGTCGCGCCATCAATAGAATGGGCTTCATACAGGTCTTGGGAAATAGACTGTAGCCCGGCCAGCAGCAAAATCGCCACAAATGACGTGGTCTTCCAGACATCAGCGGCAATCACCGACACCATGGCCCAGTTTGGATCCCCTAGCCAATTGACTGGGTCACCAATAATTTGCAACCGCACCAAGATGTCATTCCAGACCCCATATTCAGCATTAAAAATCCAGCGCCAGGCCAGGGCAATCAGGGCTGTAGGCAAGGCCCAGGGCAAAATGGCAATGGTCCGCACCAGCCCCCGGCCTCGAAAGGCCTGATCTAGCGCCAGGGCGATAATTAACCCTAAAATCAACTCAAATAACAGCGAAAAGACAGTAAAGATAGCGGTGTTGCCAATACTTTGCCAAAAGCGACCGTCTTGCACCATGCGGCCATAGTTTTCTAAGCCGCTAAACTCTGGCTGCAGGTTAGTGCTGAGGTTTTCAGTAAAGAAGCCCAGCCAGAACGCCCGCAAAATCGGGAAAGCATAGACCAGCAACAGCAATAGCACCGCTGGAATCACCAACATCCAGCCGGTACGCTTTTCTCGTTGTCGAATGTAGTCTTGGGTCATGGTTGGATCGGGTGTCGGGTGTCGGCATCCCCTCTTGGGAGGGGCAGGGGTGGGTTATTTGGGGTGTCGGGTGTCGGGTGTCGGGTGTCGGCATCCCCTCTTGGGAGGGGCAGGGGTGGGTTATTTGGGTATCGGGTTTGCGGTTCTGCCTAACACCTGATACCTAACCCCTAACCCCTCACGCATCTACACCAAGCACACGGCGGCTTTCTCGGGCAGCAGCTTGCATGGCATTCTCTGGGGTCATTTGGTTAGTAATAGCCGCACTTAAATACCGCTGTAGGATGTCTGACAGCTGGGCATATTGGCCAATGGGGGGGCGAGGAATGGCGGTTTCAGCCACCTCCAGCAGTTGCTCAAAGTGGGGAAACTCGGCCAGCACCTCTGGATCGGTGAACAAGGCTCGGCGACTAGGCACATAGGCATGTTCCATCACAAACGCTTTCATCGGTTCAGGGCTGGTGAAAAATTCCACCACCCGCCAGGCTTCGTCGGGGTGAGGAGTGGTGGCCGAAAGGCCAAAGCCCCATCCACCTAAACAAGCGGCTGGCTGCTGACCGTCGTCATGCACCATCGGCTTCAGGGCAATTTTGCCAGCTACGGGGGAACCTTCTTTGTTGGCCTCGGCCCACACATAGGGCCAGTTGCGCAGGAAGGCGGCGTTGCCGTTTTCAAACTGGCGGAGCGAATCTTCCTCAAGATAGTTGGTGACGCCACCAGGGGTAATGCCGTCGCTAATCACCTGTTTCATGAACTCAGCAGCTTTGATGCCGGCTTCCTGATCAAGCCCTACTTCCTGGGTGTCGGGGTCAATCCAAAAGCCGCCAAAGCCAGCCACAATTTCCACATAGTTGGTCACCAAACCCTCGTACTGAGAGCCTTGCCAGACAAAGCCCCAGTTAGTGTCGGTTTGTTCCTGAATTGCCTCTGAAGCTGCAATCAGATCAGCAAAGGTTTCTGGGGGTTCTAGTCCCACCTCTTCCAGCAAGTCGGTGCGGTAGTAGAGCATGCCCATATCAGAGCGGAAGGGCATGCGATACAGCCCATCTTGATACAGCCCAGCAACCACGTCAGCCTCTAAAAACTCTGACAACTCTTCGTCACTGACCCGGTCAGACAGATCCTCTAACCAACCAGCTGCCGCGAACTTGGGAATCCAGACTACGTCTGAAAACACCAGGTCATAGGGAGAGTCTCCCAATAGGAAAGAGGTGGTGTAGAGATCTTCCACAGCGTCAGCGGCGTTAGGCCCCCGCACCATTTCCAGCCGAATGTCGGGGTTTTCCTCCATAAACTGGTTGGCCAGAGATTGCATTTGGTCCGCTTCCACAGCCCGCACCAAGAAGGAAATGGTGACTGGCTGTTGGGCCCAAACGATCAAACCATAGGTGAGGGCAATTAACCCACTCACCAGGGCCAGGGCCACCCAACGAAACCGCCGTCGCCAGGTAAGTGCAATGCGATTCAAGGAAAAGTTAAACAAAGTCGGTAACCTGAAATCGATGTCTTCGGGACAAGCAAGATGGGGAAAAGTCAGCCAGGATACTGATAAAACTAGAAATCTCTTGTAAAAGACTTTAATCAGCCATCGGTAACTTGTTCTTATTTATTTAGGAAACCGATAAGCGCGATCGGATCACATCTACCCCAGGTGTGATTTCAAAATGTTACGCGATCGCAATTCCCGTACCCACCTGATTTTTTCTGGCCTTGAGGCAGCAGCCCTAACCCATAGATAGAGGCGCTATCCAGAAACATCTGGGACATTTAAAGATAAATCAAATAGCTAGTCTTTGATAAAAATCAATTGAAGAGTAGCTGCCCACTTAGGGGGCTGTAGTTAACCATTCTTCAAAACTTCTATGGCACAACATCCATCTGCCACGCAAAACTCTGTACAGGCATACCTCAAGGAAATTGGTCGCATTTCTCGCTTGACACGAGATGAAGAAATTTCCCTGGGTAAGCAGGTACAGCAGCTGGTGCAGTTGACAGAGATTGCTGACGAACTAGAAGACACATTAGGCCGTAAGCCCACCATCAATGAATGGGCCGAGGCTGCAAATCTATCTGTCGATCAGTTACGACAGCAGCAGCAAGATGGTGAAGTCGCCCGACTACGCATGGTAGAAGCCAATCTGCGGCTTGTCGTGTCCATCGCCAAGAAATACACCAAGCGCAATCTCGACCTGATGGATCTGGTTCAAGAAGGAACCATTGGCCTGCACCGAGGGGTGGAAAAGTTTGATCCCATTAAGGGCTACCGCTTTTCTACCTATGCTTATTGGTGGATTCGGCAGGCCGTAACCCGCTCTATTGCTGAAAAGAGCCGTACCATTCGTCTGCCGATTCACATTTTTGAAAAACTAACCAAGATTAAGCGAGCCCAGCGTACCCTAGCCCAAGATCTAGGTCGCACCGCTACCCTAGAGGAAGTGGCGGATCACCTCGACTTACCCCTGAAGCAAGTGCGGCAGTACCTGGCCCAGTCCCAGCAACCCATGTCCCTGAATATGACCATGGGCGACAAAGGCGACACAGAACTCGGGGAAATGCTGGAAGACGAACAGGGTCGTTCCCCCGAAGAGTTCGCGACCCACAGCAGCCTACAGCAGGATATCCTCAAAATCTTAGACCGGCTGAATCCTCAGCAACGGGAAGTGCTGATTCTTCGCTTTGGCTTGGGTACCGGCGAAGGACTATCCCTGTCAAAAGTGGGCAAGCAACTTAATGTCAGCCGAGAACGGGTGCGTCAAATTGAGCGCGACGCCATTAAAAAGTTGCGGTTTGCCCGGCAAGATTTGCAGGCGTACCTGGCTGGGTAGCCCCGATTCCCACAAGGCCTATGGGTTCGGGGATTCCGGCGGCACCCACTAGGGAGTAAGTTTCCTAACCAACACCTCAGTCCGCTAAAGCGGACTGAGGTGTTGGCCTTTAATCGCTGAAGCGGATTTCAGCAACCGCTGGGATGTTACGGGTATTTACGAATAGTTTTAGAAATACTCTACAGAGTAGATTTTTAGTTCAGAAATGGTAAAACTGAATACAGACAGATCAATCTTGTTTGGCTGCGAGTAAAGGGGTTCCTGATTAGTGCACCCAGGGATGCTTGAGCTAACCTCTCCACCGCTCCAAGTCACTCCGTTCATCTCCAGCGCAGGAGACGGAAGTAGGGATTTTCCCGAAGGAACGCGCCTCTTTCCCACCATCACGTTTGGAGGCGACTACCATGACTGTAAAAACTGAGAAGTTAATCCACCAAATTCGACAGGCTCAACATTTGGGGCAATCCATCGTATCGTTAGCTGGGTTGACTGACTTGAATTTAGTCTACGCCTTTGCCACGGATACCACCTTGGTGATCAACTGTCGCGACTATGAGTCTCTATGGCAGCTTGACGATGCCCAAATCCAACTGCGCCATGCCATCAACCTGGCCGGGCTGGGGATTTCCACCATTTGGATAGAAAAAGGTGGTCAGTTAGCCTACGAATTTTGAGCCAGCTAGTCCCTAGACGATGGCTAGGAAAGATTTCCCCTCTACGTCGGATGGGCCAAGGGCTTTGCCTGTAGCCCATCGGGGCTATCGGCCGATGGATACGCAAGCTTTGCTAAACCGGGAGCTCAATTCAAAAAATAAGAGCCATACATAATGTATTCCCCGGCCTTTAGACTGGCCTCGCTCTCATAAAAAGCCACCTCCACAGCGGTTGTTTCGCCCATTTCACTGGTTTTTGGAATCAAGCGAATATAGGGGTTTGGGGTGTCATAAAAGTTCGGGATATCGGTTAAGGCCAACACATAGCCATCATCGGCACTAATCACTGTGTAATCGCTGGTTTGGCCGCTGCCCCACTGCACCTGGTCGGGGGTGACTGTCATTGGGCCAAAGGTCAACAGCACATTACTCAGGGGTTCCCACTGCTGGACAAGATTATCCGGCAGGGGGGCCTCTGGCTCTGTCGGCGCGGGGCGCGGGGCTTCGACCGCAGGAGGGTCAGGGGAGGGATCTGGAGGCCTTTCTAGGGGGGAAAACCACCCGCAGCCACCTAACCCCAAGGTTAAGATGATCAGGCCCACCCCTAGGGGGCGGCTGTGACGATGGGCCGAAACAAACAATAAAGCCATTTGGAGGGCCGTCCTAGGAGTAGTCTAGATCAGGTGCAATAGGAGCAGAGTCTGGGTAAATTATAGGCATGGTGCAGGCTGTCGCCAGCTACAAGCGGACGCTTTGATCAGCTGGGACAACTCACCAAAAGACTCTTAAGAGGTAATTCTTGAGGGGTAATTGTTGCACTACCCGTGTCAGGGGTACCACGAGGGCACTACCTTATGGCTCAAACTGTTTATTCCACCGTTGGGGTTGGGGCATTGGCAACGGACGCTGACGTTGAACTGCGACGGGTGATCAAAACCTTTGGCCCCGATACGGCCTTACAAAACTTAAACCTTACCGTGCAGCGAGGCGAATTTTTTAGCATCCTGGGGCCTTCAGGCTGTGGCAAAACCACTACCCTACGGCTGATTGCTGGGTTTGAGACCCCCACCGCCGGAGATGTGATGATTCAAGGGGTGGCCATGAGCCATACGCCCCCCCACCGCCGCCCGGTCAATACGGTATTCCAAAGCTATGCCCTATTCGACCACATGACGGTTAAGGACAATATTGCCTTTGGCCTCAGGATCAAACGGATGGGTGCCGGGCAGGTACGCGATCGCGTCGCCGCTGCCCTAAACCTGGTCAAAATGGATGCTTTTGCCAATCGCTATCCAACTCAGCTCTCCGGCGGGCAACAGCAGCGGGTCGCCCTGGCTCGAGCGTTGGTTAACCGTCCAGCGGTGATGCTGCTGGACGAACCCCTAGGGGCTTTGGACTTGAAACTGCGCAAACAAATGCAGCTCGAGCTTGCTAACCTACACCGGCAGTTGGGCATTACGTTCATTATGGTCACCCATGACCAGGAGGAAGCTCTCTCCCTGTCAGACCGAATTGCCGTGATGAACCAGGGTGAAATTGAGCAAATTGGGTCTCCCAGTGATATTTACGATCGCCCCCGTACCCCCTTTGTGGCCGACTTCATTGGCGATACCAACCTATTGCCGGGCCAGGTTAAACAGCAGGATACCCGCCGAGTGCAGGTGATTACCCAGAGTGGCCTACAGGTGCTGGCTAAGCCCCCCCAACATACCCCTTCGGGGCAATCAGTGGTGGTCAGCATCCGTCCGGAAAAGATTAACCTCAGCATCACAGCCCCCACCACAGACAGTAATTGCTACACCGGTCAAGTCAGCCATGTGATGTACCTGGGCACCCATATGCACTGCACAGTGCGCCTCACCTCTGGAGATGTTTTGGCGGTCCTTCAACCCAACCGCGCCACCGGCACTATTGCCCCAGAAGCGCCAGTGTATGTCCATTGGCAGGCGGAGGATTGTTTGGCCCTAGAGGCAGCCTAGGGGTTACTCTGGTTAAAGACTTATTGTCTAAAGGATCATTGTTGATCTGTATGGGCTCAGGGATCCGTTTAACTAGCTCCAACTGCATTGGGGATACTGTTATGGCACGTCAGCAACCACCACGCCTTAATGCTCGCCGCTATGGTCCTAGACCAACCCGTAGACGTTTCCTGCAGGGGGCGGCGGCGGCAACCGCAGGCTTAGCGTTGACCAACTGTCGGCAAAATCTAGCCGGCCCAACCGGGACAGGGGATGGGGATGGTGCCCTGCACATCTATACCTGGGCCAACTACACCGACGATGCCCTAGCCGCAGAGTTTACCGATCGCACTGGCATTCCGGTGGTGGTTGACATTTTTGATTCCAACGAAATCATGCTGACCAAGATGCAGGCGGGGGGTGGCAGTGCCTATAGTCTGCTCTACCCGTCAGACTATATGGTGTCAGAAATGGTGGAATTGGACATGTTAGCCCCGATTGACCATAGCCGCCTGCAGGGGTTAGAGAATCTCAAGGCCCAGTGGCAGAACCCGGCCTACGATCCTAACAATGCCCACAGCATTCCCTTTAACTGGGGCACTACGGGTCTGCTATACAACCGGGACGTGGTTCCTGAAGACCCCACCGACTGGGACTTTTTGTGGGAACACCAGGAGGCCTTATCTCGCCGCATTACCCTGCTTGACGATATGCGCGAGACCCTAGGGGCGACTCTAAAGTCGTTGGGCTATTCCTATAACACCACCGACCCGGCTGAGATTGAAGCGGCTTACCAGCGGCTGCTGGAACTCCAGCCCCACATTGCGTCGTTTAAGACCACAGGCTTTGAAAGTGAGATTTTGGCCGGGGATTTGAGCGTGGCCATGAGCTACTCTAGCGATGCGATCGCCCTCACCCTCGAAGGGGACAATATTGAATTTGTGATTCCGGCCAGTGGCTCGTCCCTGTGGACTGACACCATGGCGATTCCCACCACCGCCCCTAACCCAGAGGCCGCCTACCAGTGGATTAACTTTTTGCTAGAGCCAGAGGTGGCCCAAGCCGCCGTAGAGCGCCTGTATTTTGCCACTGCTAACCAGGCGGCCTTTGAGCGCCTGCCCGAGGAGATCCGCGCCAACCCCGATCTATATCCAGACGACGATATCTTGGCCAAAAGCGAGGGGATTCAGTCGATTGATCTGGCCAGCAACGATCTGTTTGACCAATTCTGGACCGAAATCACCAGTGCTTAGGCGATTTCCAGGGGCGTGAGCGGTGCTTGACTGTCCAGTCCACCCCCAGCCAGACCCTCGGGACGGAGATCGGCCTACTAGTACTCTGGGGTAGCAGTAACTCACGCGTTTTCCCGGGCGGAAACCCCTCTGCCTTCTGCCTTTCTGCACTAGCGGGGCGTTAATACCCGCTGAAAACTAGACGCCACAATCCGAGGCTGACCGTCGATGGTTTGCACTGTAAAGGTGCGCTCTTCCCGTTGGCGTGAACCGTCAAGGTAAACGTAGGTGTTTTCGCCCAAAAATTCGATCCGATCGGCGGTTTGATTGGTCACCCGCAGGTTTTCCACAGTTACTCGGTCGAACTGGGCAAAAAAGTTGGGGTCAAATTGTTGGGCCAAGGCCCCGTCAAACTGCGATCGCGCCGCCGCCCAGTCTTGATTCGATACGTGGCGGTACAAGGTTGACACCGTAGCCTGGGCTGCCGCTGGGGTCAGGGCAGGGGTGGCGGCCGGATCTGGGTCAGAGGGGTCTGTCGTAGTAGGGTCAGAGGGGGCGGTCAGCTCAGGCTCAGGCGGGGCAGGGGGCTCAGGCTCAGGTTCAGGCGGGGCAGGGAGCAGGGGTGGGACAGCATCCTCGGTCTCCAGCTCAGACTCCTCGACTGAATCAGCCACTATCTCGGGGGACTCTGGGGCGGGGTCTGCTGCCGTAAACCGCCAAAATGACCAGACGAGTAGCCCGCCAGCGACAATCACCGCGATCGCTACCGCCGCTAGCGGCCATAATGCCGCCGCTGGTTGCCGTCGGTGGGTTAGGCGACCATCAGTAGCACGACCATCAGTAGCCTGGGTCGGTTGAGGGGAACGCCCCACCGCCACCGTCGGTTGAGCCTGGGTGGTCGGGGGCGGCGGGGTGATCCCCCAAGGGTTCGCCTCTGGGGGAATGTAACGGTTCAGCGCTGGAGGCAAGGCCCGTAGGGCTGCCAGGGCTTCAGCAGCATTGCGGTAGCGGCTGCGAAAGTCATAGCGCACCATGGTGTCTAGCACCGCTGCCAGGGGGGCAGAGACGGTGGGGGCATCGGGCTGCCAGTCTAGTTCGCCGCTGTGGGGGTCAGGGGAAAGCTGACTGGGGGCATGGCCGGTCAACGCCTGAATGCCCACCATCCCGACAGCATAGACATCACTGCTGAACTGGGGCCGCCCAGCCACCTGCTCGCTGGGCATGTAGCCCTGGGTGCCAATGGAAATAGTGTGGCTGAGGCCAGACCGCAGGTAGGTGGCCTGGGTACTGACTTGCTTCACAGCACCAAAGTCAATCAACACAATCCGGTTGTCACTGTGGCGACGCATCAGATTAGACGGCTTAATGTCGCGATGAATCACTCCATGCTGGTGCACAAAGGCCAGGATGCCCAACAAATCTCCTAAAAAGGACACCACCTGGGCTTCCGACCAGGGAGCCACCTCCAGTTCATGGTCTAGGGCATGCCCCTGGATAAATTCCTGGGCCAGGTAAAAGTCTTGGTCTTCTTCAAAGTGGGCCAGCAACCCGGGAATTTGCGGGTGAGAGCCCAACCGATAGAGGGTCTGGGCTTCGGTGTCAAACAACCGCCGGGCCACCTGCAACTCCTCAGCCGTGGTGACCTGGGGGTGTAGCTGTTTGACCACACAGAGGGGGTGACCGGGCAGGTGCAAATCTTGGGCCCTAAAGGTCTGACCAAAACCCCCCGCCCCCAGGGGCTGAATCAACCGGTAGCGGCCTCCTGGGGGCTTTGACTCTGGAGAAAGGTTGGGTGAGCTAGGCATAGCTGGGGATGGATACAGTCACCGAGACATCAGTATAGATGACTGACCCTAATGCTTGGAGATTGGTGCGATCGCTCTCTGATGCTCCATAGCTGGATAGTGGAATGTGTC
>SLIY01000242.1 GCA_007135385.1 Leptolyngbyaceae cyanobacterium CSSed165cm_216 | reverse complement strand
GCCGAGGCCCTGGAAGGGGGTAAACGGGTCGGTTATTTGGTAGAAGCTGACACCACCGACAAGATCTTCTCTAACCCCGTCGACCAGCGCACCCGCGACTACGTCAGCGGTCGGTTTGGCTAGGCCAGGGCTGATTGTCGTAACCGATTCATCCGTCACACGAAACAGGGCGTTAACGCCCTGTTTTTTTTGCTTAACGTAGGATGGGCAAAGGGCCAGGCCCGTGCCCATCAGGTCTGCCGATGGGGCTGATGGGCACGCAAGCTTTGCCCAGCCTACGGCCGAATGTTGTTATCCCGTGAACAACTAATGCGGATGGCGAGACTCGAACTCGCACAGCATAAGCCACACGCCCCTCAAGCGTGCGTGTCTACCGATTCCACCACATCCGCGTGGGTGCCAAAACCGCTGGGCAGACCAGGACTGTTGCCCCAGCCAAACGACTTAGCACTATAAGAATAAACCATAAGCGTAGCGTTTTAGGGCTGCCGTGGACTAAATTTTGTCACCCCAACCCCGTGTTAGGATCAGCAACCGTCGTATGATTCTGATCAGACACTACCGCCGTATATAATGCGCTTTTCCAAGATTTTGATTGCCAACCGGGGAGAAATTGCCCTGCGAATCCTCCGCAGCTGCGAGGAAATGGGTATCGCCACCGTAGCCGTACACTCCACTGTGGATCGCCATGCTCTCCATGTTCAGTTGGCGGACGAAGCCGTGTGTATCGGCGAAGCCCCAAGCCAAAAGAGCTACCTCAACATTCCCAACATTATTGCGGCGGCGTTAACCCGCAACGCCAGCGCCATTCACCCTGGTTATGGGTTTTTGGCTGAAAATGCCCGATTTGCTGAAATTTGCGCTGACCACCAAATCGTGTTTGTCGGCCCTTCCCCCGATTCAATTCGCAAAATGGGGGATAAGTCTACGGCCAAAGAAACCATGCAACGGGTGGGGGTACCCACGGTGCCCGGTAGCGAGGGGCTACTGCTGGATGATTCGGAAGCCTACCGCATTGCCAGTGACATTGGTTACCCCGTGATCATTAAGGCTACCGCTGGCGGCGGCGGCCGGGGCATGCGCCTGGTACAGACCGAAGCCGACATGAGCAAAGCCTTTATGGCAGCCCAGGGGGAGGCTCAGGCGGCCTTTGGCAACCCTGGGGTATATCTGGAAAAGTTTATTGAGCGGCCCCGCCACATTGAGTTTCAAATTTTGGCTGATAACTATGGTAATGTCGTTCACCTGGGCGAGCGGGACTGCTCCATTCAACGGCGACACCAAAAGTTATTAGAAGAGGCCCCCAGCCCCCAACTCACCGCAGATCAACGGCAAAAAATGGGGGATGCGGCAGTGCGGGCGGCCCAGTCGATTAATTATGTGGGGGCGGGCACGGTGGAATTTCTGGTGGACCGCCACGGCAACTTTTACTTCATGGAAATGAATACGCGGATTCAGGTGGAACACCCTGTCACCGAGATGATCACCGGGATTGATTTGATTGCCGCCCAACTACGCATTGCCCAGGGGGAAAAGCTGCCCTTTACCCAGGCTGACATTCAGTTTCGCGGCCACGCCATCGAATGCCGCATCAATGCCGAAGACCCCGACCACAACTTTCGTCCCAACCCAGGTCGGATTAGCGGCTATTTAGCCCCTGGGGGCATGGGGGTGCGGATGGATTCCCACGTGTACACCGATTATGAAATTCCCCCCTACTATGACTCGCTGGTGGGCAAGTTAATTGTTTGGGGCCCCGATCGCCCCACAGCGATCAGACGCATGCGCCGGGCACTGCGGGAGTGCGCCATCACTGGCTTACCTACCACCATTGGCTTCCATCAAAAAGTGCTGGAAAATGACAATTTCCTCAAGGGGGATGTCTATACCAATTTCGTTGTGGAAATGATGGGCACGTAGGGGGGAGGTTTTAGGTCTGGGGTGAACGGTCTACGGTGCAAGGAAAAGCCGTAAGCCGTAAACCGCAAACCCAATACCCGACACCCGTTCCCCAACCCCACAGCGCTAGCCCAACATCCGCAACAACCCCTGCTGACCAACCAGGATTTCTCGCAGCAGGGTGACAATGCCGACCCAAATCACTGGGGCAATATCGACCCCACCGATGGGGGGCACCACTTTGCGAACGGGTGCCAATAGGGGCTCGGTGGGCCAAACCACCAGGGCAATCGGCAGCTTGGTGAGATCCACTTGGGGATACCAAGTCAGGACAATGCGAAAAATAAACAACAGCGTCATCAGCCCCAGGAGCAAGCCGACGCCCCAGGTGAATAGGTCAGTGGTGGTCATTAGTTACTCCTTAGCGTGAGCATGTCGTGCATATGGGCCATTATCCCAGGCTCAGGTAGCTCAGGCTCAAGCGATCGCCCGATCGCCCGGCAACAGCAGGGGCCAGCCTGGGGGCGCTAGATCCATCTGTGCCATATCCATATTTTAAAGCTTTGTAACAGTGACGTTAAGCCCATGCCTGGGCCTAAAATCAGGCGTTTCCTCGGTTTTTAAGAATAGTTGGTGAGGGCCCTTGCGTTTTGGGGGCTTAACTTAAGTAATAATAGAAGTTAACATACCGTCTACACCTTAGTCAGGACAAGGAATATATGACACCTTCCTTAACTAACTTTCTACTCAGCATCCTGGCTGGAGCCGTCATCATTGTGGTTCCAGCTACGGCTTTCCTCGTCTTCGTTAGCCAGCGGGATAAGATTCAGCGTCAGTAACGCTTACCCTTGCCGTTAGTCACCAAAATGTCGGGGATGCCAGTGGCATCCCCGACATTTTCTGTTCACAATCCCAGTTCAACCGTAAATACTGATGGTTTTGCCACCTGATTGTTTGACGTTAGGCGTCATAGGTGTGGCCGACAGGCAGAGGGGGTGCGATCGCAACGGCTACTATCCCCTAACTGTGCTCCCATTTGGGTGACTGTAAACGTTTACGTTTCGTAATCAGGAGCTATTAAGGTTCTTTTCAGATTTCCGTCCAGGGTTGCCCCCCACTTAGGGGGTGTACATCCAAGCCTTGGCGATTTCCTCTGAGTAGCAATCTGAGTAGCAAACAGCCGACGCCTAAACTTGGGGCTGCTTTCTTAACGTCTTTTCCGTTAGGTTTCTGACGAGTTGCGGAACACTAAAAACAACAGATGATTAGCCACCCCAGGGCGAACCACCGGATAGGAAACCATGTCGTTTCAAAGATACCCCCTTGCCACTGTCCAAAAGGTTAGCCAATTTGTTCGCGAAACCTTAGTGTTGCCGCCCCACGAGCAGCCCTGTCGTCAGGTGGATGGCTCTCCGACCGTGACTGACGACACCATGCTCCCCGATTCTCTCAATGCTTTAGGGGATTTATTCCGGGCAGGGGATATGCCCGAAGATAACCTACCTGCCCCCAACGCAGAGGGGCGCTGGTTTGTCAGCACTATGGATCCAGCCGAAGCCTTGAGCAAATTACCAGGACTATGGTTGCAGCCAGGGATTCGTCTGGCGTCTTACCTACGCCAAGACAACCATGGTGGCATTGGGGTCACTGTGGCCTTGCCTAGCCTGCTTAGCACCATCGAGCAACTGGAAACCGCCATTGACAAAGCGACACAGACCGGTCAGCCCCCGTCCCCCATGGGCATACTCCCCAGCTTAATGGCCGGCCTAGACGGCGATGGCTCATTATCATCGTTTTTATCCGCCTCTATTTTTATTCGAGAGGTGCGAGAGTTTGGCCGTTTCGGTCAATATGCCCGCTGGGCACATCACCGACTGGTTAATGCCCCTCCGGCAAAAGTTGCCTGGCAATGGCGCACTAAAGCCCCTGAGGACTTTTCGCCCAAAGTGGTCCTACGTCAAGACTCAGAGATTGTAGTGGAATTTTATTCTTGCCGGATACACAAGCCCATTGCCCTGTTCCGCCACCTGGATCGCTACCCGCCGAATAGCTACACGGCTCACAATCAAGACCAGGTGATCGCCCTGCCTCCGGGGGGGCCAGCTTCAACTTAGGACGGCACGGGGCGTGACATTGAAGCCACAACGAAAATACTGATTCACGCTAAACAGCAGAGCTACCAATCAAGGAAGCTCCGCTGTCTGCCAATGCCCATGCTGTACTGCGATCGCCCTAGAGGCTGCCCCGACGCTTCAGAGCGGCTACCATCTGCTGCCGCACAGCCTTTGACCACTGATCAAACTCAACTTCAGCGCGACCGTCTTTAGCTAGAGACGCCGATCGGCTCTGATAATCTTTTTGCTGACTCATCGTCCTATCCTCACAATCATCCTGTTACCACCCAACTGCTTAATAGCTTTATTATCCTTTGGCAGAGAGACCAGAAACAACCTATCCAGGTAGGGATTTCATTACTTTTTGGCGGGGAATTCTGGGAAAGTCAGGGGGGAGTTAGCAGATGCCACAGCAGCCACCGGGCCACTAAAGCGAGACCAACCCACAAGTTCCTCGCCTCCATCTGGGAAGAGAGTATTAAAAGCCGAGCGATTGTCAGCGATCGGCGGCAAAATAGGCCTAAGTAAAACCACAATGAAAGCTAAAATCCATGCGACCGATTCGCACGTTTAACGTAACGCCGACCCTACCCCAGCGCCTAGAACCCCTCCGAAAGTTAGCCCATAACCTCCACTGGGATTGGGACGTAGAAACAGAAGATTTATTTCGCCGCCTTGATGCCGACCTATGGCAGTCCAGTCGCTACAACCCGGTGCTGATGCTGGGTACCCTAAGCCAGAGTCGGCTGAATGAGGTAGTAGAAGACGAAGGTTTTTTAGCCCAGATGGATCGGGCCGCCCAGCGCTTAGAAGACTATCGCCGCGATCGCATTTGGTATAAAAAGCATCGCTCTAACCCGGTGCCTGGGGAGTGCTACGCCTACTTCTCGATGGAATTTGGCCTCACCTCCTGCATGCCGGTGTATTCTGGCGGCCTGGGGGTACTGGCAGGGGACCACCTGAAGTCAGCCAGTGACCTGGGGCTACCTTTAGTGGCGGTCGGGCTACTGTATCAGGAGGGTTACTTTGCCCAATACCTGAATGCCGATGGTTGGCAGCAAGAACGCTACCCCATCAATGACTTTTACAACATGCCCCTGCACCTAGAGCGCGATGCCAGCGGGGCAGAGTTGCGGCTCGGGGTTGACTATCCTGGACGCACGGTCTACGCCCGGGTCTGGCGGGTGCAAGTAGGTACTGTTCCTCTGTACCTGCTGGATACCAACATCGAGCCCAATAATCAGTATGACCAGGATATTTGCGATCGCCTCTATGGCGGCGATATCGATATGCGCATCCACCAGGAAATCATGCTGGGAATTGGCGGTGTACGGATGCTCAAAGCCCTAGGTCTAGCCCCCACCGCTTACCACATGAACGAGGGCCATTCTGCCTTTATGGCCCTAGAGCGCATGCGCATTCTCATGGACGAAGATCAACTCAGCTTTAGCGAAGCGCTGCAAGTGGCCCAGGCCAGCCAGATGTTCACCACCCACACCCCAGTCCCAGCGGGTATCGATCTGTTTCCCCCCGATAAGGTGCTGCACTACCTGGGTCAATACCGCGATCGCTTCGGTCTAGGGGATGACGAATTTTTAGCCCTGGGGCGTGCCCATACCGGCGACTTTTCAGCCCCCTTTAGCATGGCGGTACTGG
>SLIY01000094.1 GCA_007135385.1 Leptolyngbyaceae cyanobacterium CSSed165cm_216 | reverse complement strand
GCGTGGTCGCGCTCCGACAGGCCGCTTGAATCATGCTCGATATTGGGCAGCTGTTTGAGGCTCAGACGCCAGGTGGATAGGCGTCAATCTGGGACTATTGTCAGTAGGTGGCGGTTCTTCAGGTGATCCACCGTTTGAGTGCTTGAGGCCTTTGGCGATCGCATTAAAACCACTTCCCAGCTTTCGTAACGCATCCGTAAGCTGTGTGGCTAACCATAAATCTAGTAGCCGTGATTACGTTGGCTTAGGGTATACCGCTGTGGCTGGCAGCCTGTCAGCGCTTGTATCTAGCTCGTTTGAGTGGAGGCTTAGATCTCCCTAGGGAAATAGGGTATGGCGGCCTGCCGCCTGTTTCTTGCAGTGTTAACCAGGTCAGAGGAGGAACGAGAAACCTTGACTATAAGCAAATTTAACTGGCGTCATTTCAGGCGAGAGTGGCTATCTAACCCCAAAGCCGATATTTTAGCTGGGGCGGTGGTGGGGCTAGCCCTGATTCCGGAGGCGATCGCGTTTTCGATCATTGCGGGTGTTGATCCGAAAGTAGGGCTCTATGCCTCCTTTATTATTGCGGTGGTCACCGCCTTTTTGGGGGGGCGACCGGGTTCTATTTCCGCTGCTACTGGGGCTATGGCCCTGCTGATGATCGACCTGGTGCGAGACTGGGGCCTAGAGTATTTGCTGGTGGCCACTCTGCTGTGCGGCCTCTTCCAGGTGATATTTGGGCTGCTAAAGTTGGGGCGACAGATGCGCTACGTGCCCCGGGCGGTGATGGTGGGCTACATCAATGCCCTGGCGGTGCTGATTTTCCTGGCTCAACTGCCCCAGCTGACCAACGTGCCCTCGGCGGTGTATGTGATGACCGCCCTATCGCTGGCGATCATCTATATTCTGCCTCGGTTTACCACGGCGGTACCGTCGCCGCTGGTGGCCCTGTTTGTGATGACTGTGGCGGCGATCGCCCTAGGGATTGATGTGCCCACCGTTGGCGACATGGGGGAACTGCCCACCGCCCTACCGATCTTTACCCTACCCGATGTGCCCCTTACCCTAGACACCCTGCTGATTGTGTTGCCCACCGCGCTGACCATGGCGATCGTGGGGCTGCTGGCGTCGTTTCTCACCGCCTCCCTGGTGGATGAACTCACCGACACCCCCAGCGACAAGAACCAGGAGGCCAAGGGGCAAGGGGTGGCCAACATTATCACTAGCTTCTTTGGCGGCATGGCGGGCTGTGGCATGATTGGTCAGTCGGTGATTAACGTGCAGTCTGGGGGCCGGGGACGCTTGTCCACCCTGGCTTCTGGGGTATTTTTGCTATTTGCCATTCTGGTCCTGAGCAACTGGGTGCAGCAGATGCCTATGGCGGCCCTGGTCGCGGTGATGATCATGGTGTCTATTGGTACCTTCCGCTGGGCCTCCTTTCGAGACATGACTAAAGTACCCCGCACGGAAACGGCGGTGATGTTGACCACTATGTTGGTGACCATCTTTACCCGTAACTTCGCCCTGGGGGTGGCTACAGGTATCGTCATGAGCACGGTGTTTTTCTCCCGCAAAATTGCCCAGCTGGTGTTTGTGGATAAAGTGCTGCGGGATGACGGCAGCCACCGGATTTACAGTGTGTCGGGGCAGATTTTCTTTGTGTCCATCGAGGAATTTCTAGAGGCTTTTGATTTCGATGAGTTTGTGGACCGGGTCACCATCGATCTCACCCATGCCCACCTGTGGGACCAAGGGGCCGTGGCCGCCCTAGACAAAATTGTCAATAAATTCCGCCGTTCTGGTGCCGAAGTGGAGGTGATTGGTCTGAATGCAGCCAGCGCCACCCTGGTAGAAAAACTGGCTGTCCATAGCCAGCCCACCGTTAGTCAACCCACCATAAAAGAGAATTAATTCATGAAACGCATTCTACTGTGCACAGACGGCTCAATTTTTGCCCAGAGTAGCTACCGCTATGGGGCCTGGTTTGCCCAGCGACTGGGGGCCAGTGTAGATGTGCTGTACGTCACCGACGCCCGAGGCAAAGCCACGGCAGAGGCCAGTAACCTAAGTGGCAGCATTGGCCTGGGGGCGTCAGAATCCCTGCTGAAAAAGCTAGTGGAAGTGGAGCATGAGCGGGCCAGGCTCAACCACGAGCGCGCCAAGCTGATCTTAGACGATGCCGAGCAAGTACTGACCAGCCATGGCGCGACCTCCGTTAGGCGCCTGCATAAGACTGGGTTTTTGGTGGACTTTCTGGAAACTCTGGAGGCTGACGCCGACCTAATTGTGCTGGGTAAACGGGGAGAAGCCGCCGAGTTTGCCTCGGGCCACCTGGGGGCTAACTTAGAACGGATTGTGCGGGCTAGCCATAAACCCTGCCTAGTCACTTCGCGCCAGTATCAGCCCATTGACCGGGTGCTGGTGGCCTACGACGGTAGCGACAGCGGCCAAAAGATGCTGACCTTTGTCACCCAATCTCCGGTGTTTAAGGGGCTAGAGTTGCACATCATGACTGTGGCTAAAAGTGCCGACGATGCCACCGCCACCACGCGCTTAGACCAGGCCCGTCACCAAGCCCAGCAAGGTGGCTTTGAGCCCATTTGCGTCATGCAGCAGGGTAACCCTGAAACGGAAATTACTAAATACTGCGATACCAATACTGTTTCCCTACTGCTGATGGGGGCCTACGGCCACAGCCGCATTCGCTACCTGGTGATTGGTAGTACGACAGCCCAAGTGTTACGCAGCAGCCACATTCCGGTGCTGGTCTTCCGCTAGGGGGCTAACAGGAACTTAGTCTCCGTTGTACACCTAAAGGTGGATCATAGTAACAGCCATCACCACCCAAATTTTGTGATTGAGGCAAGAAATCGTGTCGATACCTTTAGTTAACACCATTAGTTTTCGCCACTGGCGCGGGGACCTGTTTGGCGGCGTTACGGCAGCCATCGTAGCGTTACCCCTGGCTCTGGCCTTTGGGGTGGCCTCGGGGGCAGGGGCGATCGCTGGGCTTTATGGCGCTGTCTTTACTGGCTTTTTCGCCGCCCTGTTTGGTGGTACCCCCACCCAGATATCTGGCCCCACTGGCCCCATGACTGTGGTGATTGCCACGGTGATTGCCTCCTTGGTCGCTCGCTACCCGGATGGCACTGGCCTAGCCATTGCCTTTACGGTCGTCATGCTGGGCGGGATCCTGCAAATTTTGTTTGGGTTGATGCGCCTGGGGCAATACATCACCCTGCTGCCCTATACGGTGATCTCTGGTTTTATGTCGGGGATTGGGGTAATTATTATCCTGTTGCAGCTGCCGCCCTTGCTGGGCCATCAAGCCTCGGGTGGGGTGATTGGTACCGTGCAGCAGCTTCCGGCCTTTATCAGTCAACCCAATTTAATCGCCCTAGGGCTGGGCTTGCTAACCCTGGTGATTGTGTTTGCCATGCCCACCAACCTCAACCGCATTCTGCCGTCGCCGCTGGTGGCCCTGGTGATTGGTACCGTGGTGTCGGTGATGATATTCGGCCAGGCGGATGTGCCCCGCATTGGCGACATCCCCCAGGGGTTTCCCGAACTACATCTACCCACGTTCAGCCTGCGGGAACTGGATGACATGCTGCGCTACGGCATTATGCTGGCGGTGCTAGGGGCGATCGACTCCTTACTGACCTCCCTAGTGGCCGATAGTATTTCCCGCACCCAGCACGACTCCGACAAAGAGTTGATTGGCCAGGGTCTTGGTAATTTGCTATCAGGGTTGTTTGGCGGCCTGCCGGGGGCCGGGGCCACCATGCGTACGGTGGTGAATGTGCAGGCGGGGGGGCGCACTCCCCTCTCGGGGATTACCCATGCCCTGGTGCTGCTGCTCGTGATTTTTTGGGCTGGGCCGTTGACAGCTCAAATTCCCAACGCCGTGCTGGCGGGCATTTTGCTAAAAGTAGGCATCGACATTCTGGACTGGGGCTTTATCAAACGCGCTCCTAAGATTTCCCTCAAGGGCACTGGCATCATGTATATGGTGCTGTTTTTAACCGTGTTTGTAGACTTGATTACGGCGGTGCTGGTCGGGGCCTTTGTGGCGAATATGTTGACGATTAAGCGGCTGTCCGATTTGCAGAGCAACCGCATCAAAGCTATTACTGACCCGACTGACAGCCAGAACCTATCCCTGGCGGAACAAGACATCTTGATTCAGTCTAAAGGAGATATCTTACTGTTTCAGCTAGGCGGACCGATGAGTTTTGGGGCGGCGAAGAGTATTTCTCGCCGCCTATCGTTTGTGAAAAATTATCGGGCCCTGGTGCTGGATCTCAGCGAAGTCCCTACCATTGGGGTAACCGCTGCCCTGGCGATTGAGTCGATTGTGCAGGATGCGATTAAGCGCGATCGCAATGTCTGGATTGTGGTTAAACCGGGTCAGGTGCAAAGCCGCCTCGAAACCTTAGACCTACAACGATTTGTCACCCACCGTAAACGCAGCGAAGGTACAGTTCCCCCCGCCATTCACCAGGTGGAAAATCGATTTCAAGCCCTGCAGTCGGCCCTGGTCCTGATTCAACCCCCAGTGGCAGTTTAGCTAACACCGTCCCTGGCTCCTCGCTATGCTAATTAACGTACTGTTACCCTAAACCCTGTGCGACTATGGCGAGTCCTTCCACCCGGCCCGGCCCCTCAAAGCTACAAGCCATCATCCGCCTACTGCGCTGGGATAAGCCCACCGGCCGATTAATTTTAATGATTCCCGCCCTGTGGTCGGTAGTGCTGGCCGCCGATGGGCTGCCCCCTCTGCCGCTGGTGGGGGTGATCACCCTGGGTACTCTGGCCACCAGTGCCGCTGGTTGTGTGGTCAACGATCTATGGGATCGCAACATTGACCCCCATGTGGCCCGTACCCGCACCCGTCCCCTGGCCGCTCGCGATCTGTCAGTGCAAGTGGGAGTGGGGGTGCTGTTGGTGGCGCTGCTCTGCGCCTACGGGTTGTCCCTGTATTTGAACGCCCTGGGGTTTTGGCTGTGTGTACTGGCGGTGCCGTTTATTTTGCTTTATCCTGCGGCCAAGCGAGTGTTCCCGGTGCCCCAGTTGGTGCTGTCCTTGGCCTGGGGGTTTGCGGTACTGATTCCCTGGGCGGCGGTCACCGGCCGATTGGACCTACCCGCCTGGATTTTATGGTTGGCTGTAGTGCTGTGGACCCTAGGGTTTGACACGGTCTACGCCATTCCCGATCGCGACGATGATCGCCGCCTCGGGGTCAATTCTGCCGCTTTATTTTTTGGTAACTCGACGCCTCAGTTTGTCGGTTTTTGTTTTTTAGGCACCTGGCTGATGCTGATTTGGTTAGGCTTACTGCAATTGCTGGCCTTGCCCTACTGGTTCACCCTGGCGATCGCGCTTGTCGTCTGGTCCCGGCAGACCTATTTGCTGAGCCGCTACAAACCAGCCCAAAAGCTCTATGGTCAGATTTTCCAGCAGAATGTCCAGCTGGGGTTTGTGCTGCTGGCCGGCATGCTGTTGGGCACTTGGCTAACGGTACTTTAAGTGATGTAAACCCTACGTCCGGCCAGCATACTGGTAAAGTTAGGTTAGGCCAGGGATATAGTCGAGACTTTAGGTTTCGGTAAGTTTGCTCAGCAAGGGCATTAGACAAACTTTTGTATCCCAAGACACGCAATTTCTCCCTGACGACTAAGACTTAAAGAGAGTGCTTTTTTG
>SLIY01000476.1 GCA_007135385.1 Leptolyngbyaceae cyanobacterium CSSed165cm_216 | reverse complement strand
GGGGCGGGGGGTGGCCGGTGGTTCCACCGCCACCATGGCTAGGGCAGTGCCATCTGGGTCTGGGGCATGGGTAATCGGCGCTGCTAGCGGCGCTGTGGCCTGGGTGGGGCGGGGCTGATAACTAGGCGGTGAGGGCTCTGTAGCCGATGCGGTTGAAGCTAAGCCCTGGGGGACTGCTGGGGCAGCGGCTGAGGACGCGTCACGGGGAAACGGCTCGGTCACCACTGGCGATGCAGTTGGGGTAGTGGTTGGCTCAGGGGAACGGAGAACAGGCGGGGCCGCGATCGCCGAGCCAGACTCATCGGCTTTAGCCGCCACCTGAAACTCCACCACCCCGTTGCGACGATTATGGGCAATGTAGTTGTTGTGCAGGTGGGGTTGGGCGCTGCCGTCCAAAATAATGCCATCCTGGTTTTGTACGATGCGGTTATTGTGGATTTCGGGTTGGGCACTGGGGGCCACCCGAATCCCAATGCCCGTGTTATCAAATTGGTTGCCCTGCACCTGGACGGTAGACTGCCCGGCGATCGCCAGTCCGACGACACCATTGTTAGTAAACCGGTTGCCTTCTAGCACTGGAGCACTGTCGCCAGTCGCCAGGGTACCACCATAGCCACTACCGACAAACAGGTTGTCTCGAATCACCGGCCGGCCAGCTTCTACCACCAGCCCGTAGCCAGCGGTGTGGGGGTTGGTCAGGGTGACGTTCCCTAAGCCAGCCCCATCGACACCGATCACCGTGACATGCAGGCTGCCCTGGTTACGGCTGGTCCACAGTCCACTACCGCGAATCACCGCTGGGAGGCGATCGACGCCGGGGGGCCCCTGGACCGTGACCCCTGGCTGTAGGCACAGGGGAAAGATTTCCCCGGAAGCGGCACTGTATTCCCCTGGGGCCAGCACCACAATTGACTGGGGCGGTGCTGCCCTTAGGGCCTGGGTGATGGTTTGATAGGGCCGCCGTTGGCTGCCATCGCCACTGCCATCACTGCCGGAGACAGGGTTGACATGGACCAGCCGCTGGTTATAGCCCCGCTCGATGGGGCCAGGGGGAGCTGCTGACGGGGGCGGAGATGACTGCCCTAACGCGGGACCAGGCCCCCAGGCAACCAGAGCGGCGATCGCGACGATACAGGCCGGTTGAAGACGAATAGCCATAGCCAGGGTGAGGATTAAATGAGCGAAGACGACAAACTGATAGCTCAGGTTACGGTATATTCGCCATTCTGTTTACCAAAGTTCATATCTGTTAGGATGAGACACGTTCATCACCCGTCGTTTAATTCATGCAGGATCAGCCCTTTGGGTCATCCATCCCTCGTCAGCTCAACGGCAGCAAAGGGGCCGTCTACCGCATCCTAGACGCCAATCTCGACCGTGCCCGGGAAGGGCTACGCATCATTGAAGATTGGTGCAGGTTTGGACTTAATAACTCCACCCAAACCGAGCACCTGAAGCACCTGCGCCAAACCCTGGCCCAGTGGCATGCCCCGGAACTACGACTGGCCCGCGATACCCCTGGCGACCCCGGCACTGACCTGACCCACGCCCAGGAGGCGGAACGGGCCAGCATAACGGCGGTGTTACAGGCGAATCTCTGCCGGGTGCAGGAAGCCCTGCGGGTGTTAGAGGAATACGGCAAGCTTTACCGGGGCGACTTCGCTGCCGCCTGCAAGACCATGCGCTACCAGGTGTACACCCTAGAAAGCGAGCTGATGGGGGGGCATCGTCGCCAGCAGCTGCGTCAGGCCCTGACCTATCTGGTCACGTCCCCCTGCGATCGCCTGTTGCCGATTGTGGAAGCGGCCCTACAGGGGGGCATTGCCCTGGTACAGTACCGTGACAAACACACTGACGATTGCCTGCGCCTGGAACTGGCCCAAAAGCTCAAGGATCTTTGCCATCGTTACGGAGCGCTGTTTCTGGTCAACGATCGGGTCGATCTGGCCCTGGCAGTCGAGGCGGATGGGGTTCACCTAGGCCAAACCGATCTACCCATCGCCACGGCTCGCCAGTTGCTGGGGCAGCAGCGCATCATCGGTCGATCGACCACCAACCCAGAGGAAATGCAGCGGGCGATCGCCGCAGGGGCCGACTACATTGGGGTGGGGCCGGTGTACAGTACCCCCACCAAGCCCGACAAGGCCGCCGCTGGCCTAGACTATGTGCGCTACGCCGCCGAGCACGCGACCGTGCCCTGGTATGCCATTGGCGGCATCAACCCCGACAACCTGACGGAGGTGCTGCAAGCCGGAGCGGAGCGGGTGGCCGTGGTGCGAGCCCTGATTGAAGCCGAGAATCCCACCCTGATTGCCCAGTACTTGGCGGCTCAAACCAGCCACCGCCAAAGGTTCCAGACTGTGCCGGTGGGGTAGTTATTGGGGGAACTGACGTCAGGAATTAGACTTAAATAAGGTGACCTCTAGGAAACTTTCTACCGAGTGGTGGGCAGTGACCTACGAAAGCTGCTAGTCACTGGCTCCGCCCTACCCTCTTCGTTTTTCGTTCTTCCCCCATGCCCACCCCTGATTCCGAATCCATCTATCTCCAGGTCAACGGGGAAACTCAGACCTGCCCCCCCGGTACCCCATTACCCCGATTTTTAGAATCTTTGGGCTTAAACCCTCGACTGGTAGCCGTGGAATATAACGGCGAAATTTTGCACCGCCAGCTGTGGGAGACCACCTACCTGCATCCCCACGATCGCCTGGAAATTGTCACCATTGTCGGTGGCGGCTGAGGCAAGGGGGGATCACCCACCGCGATCGCAGTAGGGTAGATTTAGCGGCCGAAAGACTTCGCGTTAAAGTATACATAGCGTTATCTAAACCCTGTTTTTACAGCAATGTTTCAACGACTGTTTCGGCGTATTCAGCCCCTTTTGAAACCTTGGGTTAAACCTCTGGTGGCCCTAGGTCTGGTTCTCGTTTTAGTGCTCGGCCATGCTGACGGAGCCTGGGCGGCCCGAGCTGGCGGTCGGATTGGCGGCGGCAGCTTTCGGGCTCCTGCCCGGCCAATGACCCCTGGCCCTCGCACCTATGCCCCTGGGCCTGGGGGCGGTGGTTATTACCCAGGCGGGGGCTTTGGCTTTCCCTTTCTGTTTCCCTTCTTTGGCATTGGGGGCGGTTTTGGCGGGTTATTTACCCTGCTGATTTTTATTGCGATCGCCAACTTCCTGGTGCGCAGCTTCCGCAATGCTGGGGGCGGTGATGGCTATGGCACCATGGCCTCGTCGGCCAATCCGCCCGTGGCGGTGGCGAAGCTGCAAGTGGGCCTGTTGGCCGACGCCCGGGGCTTGCAAGAAGACCTGAACCAACTGGCGGCCAGCGCCGATACCGGCACCACCGCAGGGTTAGCCAAACTGCTGCAAGAAACCACCCTGTCGCTGTTGCGCCACCCCGACTACTGGGTCTATGCGACCAGCGACACGAAGCAAACCCGCTTACTTAGCGCTGAGCAAGAGTATAACCGTTACACCCTCTCGGCCCGCAGCAAGTTCAGTGCTGAAACCCTGTCAAACGTTAACAGTCAGATTAGTCAGAAAGAGACTAAGGCGCTGCCCGGAAATGATGCTGAAGCCCCTGGGGAATACATCCTGGCCACCCTCGTGGTAGCCACCCAAGGCCGCCTAGACTTGCCAGAGGTGCGCTCTACCGCTGATCTGAAGCAAGCCCTGGGCCAAATTGGCGCCATCTCCAGCGATAACTTGCTGGCGGTAGAAGTGTTGTGGACACCGCAACAGGCGGGGGAAACCCTGACCGCTGATGAGATGGTGGCAGAATACCCTGAACTGAAGCTGATTTAGGCTCAATCGTGTGGTTTCAGTAGATCGAAAATACATCTCTTAGCCTTGGTTCTGCTCTCACCCCAAACCTCTCTCCCAAGCTTAGGAGAGGGGTTTGGAGCTTTTATGGCTCCCCCTCTCCTAAGCTTACTGACGACTAGCATGCTGTTGCCCCTTGTCCTAGCCGTGGTGCCGGAGCAGGAGATCTTGGCTGCGGCCAAACTATCCGCTGCGCCTGAGTCTTTGGCAGATCTGCATTGTCAGCGCGATCGACTTCAGAAAGATGTAGCTCTGGACTATGCCGCCGTGCAGTCCCCGATAGCCTGGGAGAGTAAAAAACGGGTCGGAATTAAAGAGTGCTGGGCAGCACTGTGGCCGTCAGGGTCAGTGGTAGCCGGTACATGATCACGGTCACCCTAGACCACAACGGCGATACAGCGGTGCTCAAATCCACGATAGTGGAGATCCCTGGGGTCTTGCCCCCACTAACGACGAATCTTGGAGACTTCCAACCAGACCCCAGGAATCTGTACTGGCGTTCTAGGGTGAGTTACCTGATATCACCCGCCTACCCTTCGCGTCCAGTGTCATACTAGACCAAGCCCAGCCCAGGATCGGTAGCTATCCCCTAGGTATACCTCTACGTCTGGACCTGGATCTGGCTTAACTCGGCGAAACCCCACCCTGTTCTAATGACTGATTTCCTAGCTGCCCTCAACCCCGCCCAACGTCAAGCCGTCGAACACTACTGCGGCCCGCTGTTGGTGGTGGCGGGGGCGGGCTCGGGCAAAACCCGCGCCCTCACCTTCCGCATCGCCAACCTGGTTCTAACCCACAAAACAGACCCGGACAACATTCTGGCGGTCACCTTCACCAACAAAGCGGCCAAGGAAATGAAGGCCCGAATTGAGGCCCTATTTGCCGAGCAGGACGCCCAGGCCCACTACGGCAAGTCCCTGTCGGCCCTGTCAGAGGCGCAGCAGATCAAACTGAAGTCCCAGGTCTACAAAAACATCACCAAATACCTGTGGATTGGCACCTTCCATGCCCTGTGCGCCCGCATGTTACGGTTTGATATCGAGAAGTATCAGCATCCGGCGGGCTATCGTTGGACCAAGAACTTCTCGATTTTTGACGAGTCTGACGCCCAGGGCCTGGTTAAAACCATCGTCACCCAGACCCTGAACCTGGACGATAAAAAGTTCAATCCGCGATCGGTGCGATTTGCCATCAGCAATGCCAAAAACCAAAAGCTATCCCCCGAGGAGTTCGAGCAAGAGCAACCCAACTATCGAGGTCGGGTGATTGCCGACGTATATCGCCATTACCAAAAGGCCCTGGCGGAAAATAACGCCCTGGATTTTGATGACCTGATTTTGATGCCGGTGTACCTGTTTCAGCAAAACGAACAGGTGCTGGCCTACTGGCATAAGCGCTTTCGCCACATTCTGGTGGATGAGTACCAGGACACCAACCGCACCCAGTATGAATTGATTCGGTTACTAGCCACCAATGGGGAGTCCATTGCTACCTACAAAGACTGGAACCACCGCTCAGTCTTTGTCGTGGGGGATGCAGACCAGTGTTTGCCGCCCAACACAGCCGTGTTAACGCCCCAGGGAGAGGTGCCGATTCAGTCTCTGCAAGTGGGGGACGACGTACTGTCTACCCTAGGGCAAACGACACTGTATCCCGCCAAGATTACCCACATTCAGCGAGGGCAGTTTAAGGGAAAGTTGTGGTGTATAAAAGCGGGCGATGGCCCGGGGCCGGTCTTTGACCATCGCATCCTTAGGGGCACCCCCCACCACATTCTCATGGCCCGTATGGTGCCGCTGCTCGATCGCTACTATGTTTACCTGATGTTTCGGGCCGACCGTGGCTATCGCATCGGCCTAACCACCG
>SLIY01000288.1 GCA_007135385.1 Leptolyngbyaceae cyanobacterium CSSed165cm_216 | reverse complement strand
TTCGGGTGGGAATGATCCCTACTATCAACTCGATGATGGTGATGGGATTAGTTAGCTTGCCGGGGATGATGACTGGCCAAATTTTGGCTGGGGCCAATCCCATTGATGCCGTACGATATCAAATTGTGATTATGTTTATGATCGCCGCCGGTACGGCCCTTGGGGTATTTGGCGTAGTCCTGTTTGCCTACTACCGATTGTTCAGTGCCAATCACCAGCTCCGTTTAGATCACCTTTACCAGGCGCGACGGTAGTCAACTGTAGGGCGATTGTCCTTCCAAATAGTTGACGATGGCAATGGCTAGAGCCCCCAACAGGGCATAGACCACCATCGCCACCAATAGATTAACGTCAAAAATTCGAGTGGCATCAGCATTGGTAGGGCTGATAAACAAATCGGCAAAGGGGATCATAAATGGATCGGAAATACCAAAGATGGTATTGACAAACAGGTTGTCTGGATTGGCCAAGGTCAACCGTAGAAAAAACCGGATGCCCAGTAAGATTTCCAAGGCCCCCACCAACAACACAATGGTGTTACGCACCCAGGCAAACTTGGATCGCCGTTGGGCCTGTTTCAGTCGCTGAGTTTCCTGCTGTAACCGATAGGCCTCTTGCTGGCGAATTTGCTCTTGCTTACGTAGCCGCTCCTGCTGGCGCATCTGCTCTTGTTGCTGCTGAAAATCGTTATATTCGTTAGGGTTCTCACTCATAGCTTTGTCCTAGTTAAAATCCTGGCGAATACGGTACAGAGAGTAATCACAGATGATAGTGCCAGCCTTCCTCACAGGATATAGGATGACTGTAAGAAACTCATAGGGTCAATTAAGCCGAAAGCCGATCCGTAAACGATCGCAGGATGAGCTCAGAAGCTGACTCGGCAAGGCATTGACCGAACAAGACTATGCTCATTCTATAGGCGATAACTACACATTGCTTTAATTTGTGCAAGATCACACCCAACGGGGAAATGATCCTCTATGCTTCAGGCAGTATTTACCAAGACTTTCCCTTTATGTCCAGCACTATCGCTCTTTTGGCCCACCCCACTCAGATCGACCGTCTGTTTAATTGGCTGGGGCAACAGCAGCAGGTCCTGACTCACTTTCAGCTCTTAGCCCCGGCCGAAATTGCTCAGCGTTTGACCCAGACCTGGGGGGGGAAAGGACTTGATCTGGTGCCGTTGTCAGGCAATAGCCAGGGCAGCGATATTCAGCTCTCAGCCCAAATTTTGACGGGTGATATTGCTGGGGTTTTGTTTTTTGCTGATCCCCAGGGCATTGCGTACGGTTTTCCCAGTTTTACCTTGATTCTGCGGGCCTGCCAACTTCAGGGCATTCCCATTGCCCTGAATGAGATGTCGGCAACGTTGCTGTTGCGGGGCATGGCCCGCAGCCAAATTGCCTACATGATTTTTAATCCGGTGGCGGGGCAGGGGGACCCTAACGTGGATCTGTCGGTGATTCGCAACCTGTTGGAGCCTCAGATTTTGGTCAATGTGATTATGACCAAGCCTGATGTCGATCCAGGAGTACAGGCTCGAGAGCTGATTGCCCAGATTCAGTCAAAAACTGACCATGACCTGGGCAGCAGTCTGTTGATTGCCTCGGGAGGAGATGGCACCGTATCGGCGATCGCCGGAGCCGCTATGAATACCGGCATTCCCTTGGGCATTATTCCGCGAGGCACGGCCAATGCCTTTAGCGTTGGCTTAGGTATACCCACCAACCTAAGAGCTGCCTGTGAAACTATTTTGGCGGGTAATACCCATGTGGTAGATGCCGCTCGTTGCAATGATACATCGATGATATTGCTGGCTGGTCTGGGATTCGAGGCCGGTATGGTAGATAAAGCCAGCCGTGAGCTCAAAAATGAATTAGGGAATTTGGCCTACCTGCTAGCCGGGGTACGACAGTTGGCTACGGCTCAGCCCTTTAAGGCCACTGTAGACATGAATGGGGAAGTGACCGAATTTTTGACCACAGCGATTACAGTGGCAAATGTGGCGCCACCCACCTCTGTGCTGGCCCAGGGATTGGGGGCCGTTATCCCGGATGATGGTCTTTTGGAGGTCACCATCTCCACCAGTCAAACCCGCCTACAAAATGCAAGGGGGCTAGCCTCCTTGATGGCCTCTGCCGCCCGCAAGGTGCCCACCCAGCGAGATGACATTCTCTGCTTACGCACAGCCAAGCTGAAAATCACCACGGACCCGCCGCAAAAATTGGTGATTGATGGGGAAATTGTGGAGGCTAATCCGATTGAATTTGAGTGCTTACCCAAAGCGCTGACTGTGTTTGCACCGATTCCAACCCTCTAAACCAGCACGGGCAAAGTCTACCCAACCCTATCCGAAAATGGAGAACCCAGAAGCATAAGTGACAGGGCTCTATTGTCTTGGCAAAGCCTTCCAGGGGGCGTCAACAGCCCCAGAGCAATCGCCCCTTGGGTTAGACATGCACATCTGTGGTGTCCGACTGCCAGCCAGGTATCGCCCCAAGGGCTCGTAGTGGCGCTTGCCTATACCCCCAAGCTATCTGGGAGGTGACAGACTGTACTAATGTCCTACGCCACGGCTTAGAGTTCTTCGGAGGAGACTTCCGCCCAGTCACGGCCCACTCGAATCGTAATATCTGAATCCAGGTCGCCGGTAGATTCTGTCAGGACTCGCCCCACCCCAAGTACAGACTGTACTGTAGAGGCACTACTGCGATCGCCTCGCTGGGCAATTACCTCGGTGCGGCGGCTAACAGTATTCCAATTTTCAGTCACGTAGACGTTTCTAAAACCACTGTCATTGAGGTATTGAGCAACGGCAGCGCCAGTTTCTGTCTCACCAGAGGCGTTCTGCACCGCAATCCGTAAATCAGAGACATAGCGAGCCCCAGCATGATCTACATAGCGACCTGGGGTATTGGCTTTGAAATAGGTCTGCAGCACGTCAGCCGATGCATCCCAGTCGGGCAACCAGTAGCTAGCAATATATTCGGCTGGCCCACTAAACCGTCCCGGTAACATCACCATATTCAAGTCATCGGACTCGATATCTAAGCCAAAGTTGGCTAGGGCTAGCATTTCCTCTAGGGTGAGGTTGGTATCAATGTATCGCTGCAACACACGAACCGCCTGGGGTAGGCGGGGAATCACAGTCGGGTGGGTTAATCGCTCCCGCAAGGCCCGCAGCAGTATCTGCTGGCGCTGCACCCGACCCACATCCCCTGTGGTATTTCGGTAACGGGCAAATTGCTCAGCTTGGTCTCCATTCAGGGTTTGCCAACCGGGGTACAAGTCGATGTAAAGCTGCTGGGTTTGATCGGTGTACTCCATCCGCTTCGGTACATTCACCTCGATGCCACCAATCAAATCCACCATTTCCCGAAAGGCGGTGGTGTTGATGCGTACATAGCGATCGATGGGGATATCCCCCAAGTTATAGGCAATGGTCTGAGCGGCCAGGACGGCCCCTCCTTCGGCATTGGCCTGGTTGATTTTGTCCATACCATGACCTGGAATCTGTACCCGTGTATCCCGAGGAATGGACAACACGCTTAGATTCTGACTGTCTGGGTCAACCCGTACCAGCAGCAGGGTGTCGGTACGGCCTGCAAATACAGCGTCGGAGTGACTAGGGGCATCCAGGACTTCATCAATGCCCATGACCAAAATATTGACTGGACGGGTGACCTGGTAGCGAAAGCCTGATTCCCACAGTTCCCCCAAACTAGCGGCAGGTCTGGATTGCCCTAAATGACCGGGCAAGGGCAACATTAGAGCTGCCGTTGCCCCTAGCAACCCAGAAACCACCGCTGTACCGACAAATAATCCACCCCAGAGGAAGCCTCGCAGGGCTTTACCCATAGGGGATCGCTGGGGCTGAAACTGCCCATGATTGGCCGGTGTTTCAGCGGCTAGTACCTCTACGATCGCAGGAACAGCAGCAGCCTCTTTGGAGACAGCGGCAGTGGCGTTTGGCTCCGAAGGCTTAGCCTGATTAGCGGGCAGCTCGGTTGAGTTAGAACCGGCCAAGGCAGTACTCTCTGAGCTAGTTACCTGGGGATTTTCGGCTGGCTGGGGAGCGGCGGGGGAGGACTCGGTTGCTGGGCCGTCGGTTTGACAAGGGTTAACAGGGGTGACGTCTGTCTCGGAACCGGGCTGGTCCACACTAGCTGGCAGGGATTTGTTGTCAATCGGTCTATTCTCCTGGGACTCAGACTTCTCGGTACCCTGGGATGGCGTAATCATCTGCACCTACTTCGCTAGCTTCACTCCTCAACCTCCAACAGACCAACTCCAAGGTTATGGGTAAAACCGGCCCCATCAGTGCTCCCATCCTAACGAAATGGGGATCAGACCGGATCTAACCTAGGTTCAGCGCTGGTCAAAACTTCGTAACAGATTGATGTGTTAATCAATATTAAGCTAATTCTGGCCCACTGCCTCCGTCCAGAGAATAGGATTGGGGTTGTAGTTGGTACCTAAGCTCTGGATTCAGGGGTCGAAGGACAGCCTCAGGTTGTTCTAGACCAAGGCTTTGGATTATTCGTTATGAAATCTTGATATTTAGGATTGTTATACAAATGGCAAAATTGATTCCAATTATCTTGGCGGGGGGCAAGGGCGAGCGATTCTGGCCCGTCAGTCGTCTGGCGCACCCCAAGCAGTTTCTCTGTTTAGATGGCAGCGATCGCAGTTTATTGCAGGCCACCGCTGACCGACTGCTGCCCATAGCCGGGGGATGGCAGGATCTGTGGGTGGTGACCGCCGCCCATTTGGCTGACGGTGTGCGCCAGCAACTGCCTCACCTGCCAGAGGCTAACCTACTGGTGGAACCGGTGGGGCGCGACACCGCCCCCGCCGTCGCCTGGGGCAGCTTAGAGGTGGCCCGGCGCTATGGGGAAGAGGCGATCGTTGGGTTCTTTCCCGCCGATCACTGGATTGCCGATCAAGCCGCCTTTGGCGACACCCTGCGGGCCGCGGCTGAGATGGCTGTCTGTCAAGGCGCGATCGCTACCCTGGGCATTACCCCTACCTACTCTGCTACTGGCTATGGCTACATCGAGCAGGGGGAGGTCGTCGGTACCTATGGTGGACTTCGAGCTTACCGGGTCAGCCGCTTCACCGAAAAGCCTGACGCCCCTACCGCCCAAACCTTCATCAATAGCGGTCGATTTAGCTGGAACAGCGGCATGTTTATCTTTCCCGCCGGGGTAATGCTGAATGAGTTCAAAACCCACGTCCCAGATTTAATTAAACCGATCCTGGAGCAAGGAGTTAACGCCTACCCCAGTCTTGGCAAGCTCAGCCTTGACTATGCGGTGATGGAAGCCACCGATCGCGCCTATGTGATGCCCGTCACCTTTGGCTGGGATGATCTGGGCGACTGGAATGCGGTGGAGCGACTGCTGAAACAACCGGGGGATAAAAACGTGGACCTAGCCACCCACTTGGCCATCGATACCGAAGGTAGCATTGTGTACAGCGCCAACCCTGACGAAGTAGTCGTCACCATTGGTCTAGAGGATGTGGTGATCGTTCGAGATGGCAATGCCACCCTGGTGGTCCGCAAAGACCGCACCCAAGACATCAAAGCGGCGGTTAAGCAGTTGGGCCAGGAGGATCGGTTTCAACATTTGCTCTAGCCGGCTGACAAGTCGGGATGATAGGCGGGAGGCTTTTGTTCCCCGATTTTTCCAGAGCCCCGGTTTTTCCAGAGCCCCGGGTTTTCCAGAGCCCCGG
>SLIY01000103.1 GCA_007135385.1 Leptolyngbyaceae cyanobacterium CSSed165cm_216 | reverse complement strand
TGATGGGGGTGTTTGTGTTGGTCCTGCTACTCAAAAATCTCGCCACCTACGGTAGCACCGTGGTCACCAGTTGGCTCAGCCGAGACTACGTTTGTGCCCTGCGCCAGGAAGGGCTGAAACTGTTGTTAGAGGTTGACCTGGATTACCATGCCAACGCTCAGCTAGGGGAGTTGATGAACTACTTCAATACCGAGGTCAACCGGGTCGCCACCGCTGTGCGCACCCTGGCCCGACTGGTGACCCTGGTGATTACAATTTTGGTATTTTTAGGTATTTTAGTGGCCATTTCCTGGCCGCTGACCCTGGTGGCCGCCCTACTGATCGGGGCGGTGGGCCTCCTGAACCAGGTGTCGATTCGCCGGGCCAAACAGTTGGGGCACCATCTGTCTGCGGCCTCCGCAGCCCTGTCAAACCGCACCATCGAGATGTTGAGGGGCATGCGGCTGGTGAAAGTAACCGCCAGTGAAACCCAGGAATATGACGCCATCCAGCAGTTGGTGCGCCAGCGAGAACAGGCCGACTTCCAGTCGCAGTTGGTGTTTGCCAGCATTGGTCCGATGAATGAAATGCTGAGTGTCTTGGCGCTGTTGGGGCTGGTGGTGGCGGGCCGGACCCTATTTGCTGACCAACTGCAAACGGTGGCATCAGTGTTGTTAGTGTATTTGGTGGTGCTGTTTCGGATGTTGCCACTGATTGGTCAGCTGAATAGCAGCCGTAGCCAGTTTGCCAGTCACTGGGTTAGTGCTGAGATGTTGACCCGTTTTTTGAATCGCCAGGACAAGCCGTTTATGGGGTCGGGGGAGCGACCGTTTAACGGCTTGCAGCAGAGGATTACCCTGACGCAGGTCTGCTTTCGCTACCCCAGGGCTGACCACTGGGCTTTGCAAGCCGTTTCCCTCACCTTGCGGCGGGGACAAACCCTGGCGTTGGTGGGGGCTTCCGGGGCTGGTAAGTCCACCTTGGCTGACCTGCTATGCCGGTTTTATGACCCTACCCAGGGCACGATTGAACTGGATGGCATCGACTTGCGGCAGTGGGATCTGAAGACCTATCGCCGCCGTCTGGGGGTAGTGAGCCAGGATCCGGTCTTGTTTAATCTGTCGGTGGCCGCCAACATTGCCTATGGCAATCCCCAGACCACCACCGCTGAGATTGTGGCCGCCGCCCGCCAAGCCCACGCTGAGGAGTTTATTCTGCAGCTGCCCCAGGGCTATGACACGCGGATTGGCGATCGCGGTGTGTTACTGTCCGGGGGGCAACGGCAGCGGATTGCGATCGCCCGAGCCCTGATTCACAACCCCGATATTCTGATTTTGGACGAAGCCACCAGTGCGCTTGATATGCTGTCAGAACAACGGGTGCAGCAGGCGGTGGATGCCCTCCGCCAAAACCGCACTACCCTGGTGATTGCCCATCGCCTCTCTACGGTGCAAACCGCCGACCAAATTGCGGTTTTAGTCCAAGGTCGGGTGGTGGAATTGGGCTCCCATGCCGAGTTATTGGCCCAGGGGCGGCACTATGCTCAGTTGTATGCCAGCCAATGGGCTGCCCCAGATGTTGCTCCTCACCCCCCTACGGCTCCATGAGTCAGCGCAAAACCATGGCCATATGGCAGCCGTACTTCTTGGGTGGGGGAGCCGAAGCCGTGGCTCTGTGGACCCTGGTGGCCCTGGGCTCAACCTACGACATTACCCTGCATACCCTGGTCGATATTGACCTAGACCGGCTCAACACCATGTACGGTACCGCTCTCAGCCGCGATCGCCCCGCCAGTGACTCTGCCAGGGCAACAACGTGCCCGCAGGCGGGGCCAGCGATTCAGGTTAAAGCGCTGTTGGGCTCCAGACTACGTCCTTGGATTCATCGCCTGATTGCCAATCTTCCCTGGATGCGGCTAGGGCTGATCCACTGGTCTCTGGCCCGCTTTAGGGCGGTTAGCGCCGACTACGACCTGGTCATGTCCACCTACAACGCTGTGGACTTAGGCCGCCCTGGGTTGCAATACCTCCACTGGGTGCATGTGGTGGAGCAGTCCTGGTCCCAGGCCACCCCTGCCATGAAGCTGATGCTGTGGTGGTTTAAGTTTTCCCCAGAGCGGTTGCAGGCCAATCGCTCCTTAGCTAACTCGATCCACACCGCCCAGGCGGTACAACAGGCCTATGGTCTAGGGCCTCAAGTGGTATACCCGCCGGTGACCACTGCCCTGACGCCGTTAACCTGGGCGCAAAAAGAACAGGCCTTTGTGTGCAGTGGTCGAGTGGTGGTGGCCAAGTATACCCACCGGGTGATTGAAATTTTGGCTGCCGTGCGTCGCCAAGGGTTTGACATCAAGCTGTACATTACTGGCGGTGGCGGCGGCACCTACAGTTGGGGCTATGGTCGCAAAGTCAGGCGCTTGGCAGCGGCTCACGCTGACTGGGTGCAGTTGTACTACGACCTACCCTATAGCGATTACCTGGCCCTGTTAACCCGCTGCCGCTATGGTCTGCACCACAAACCTGAACCCTTTGGGATCGCTGTCGCGGAAATGGTGCAAGCGGGGATGATTCCCTTTGTCACCAACCGAGGGGGACAAATCGAAATTGTCAACAGTGCTAACACTGACATCATTTTCCAGTCAGCTCAAGAGGCAGTGGATAAAATTGTCGCTGTCTTGGCCAGTCCCCAACGCCAGCGCACCCTGCTGGACTCGTTGCAGCAGCAACGCACCTTATTTTCCTTCGATCGGTTTATGCGGGCTATGCAGCAGGCCGCCCGCGAGATTGATACAAACTGACGCTAGCATAGTGGGGCTGGAGTTGACAGCTTTATGACGAACCACAACTGGCTAGTGACTGACCACGGCGATCGCCAACCGTTCGGCAATCCTGATATGCCAGAACCGGCCTCCTACTATCGCCTATATCGGTTTTTAACTGAAGTCGAAGACATTTTAGAAACGTTCCATGACGACATCAGCCGCCTGCAAACCATCACGCCCCTCGTGCGTAAGTTGCTGATCAGCTCCTACTGGCTGCAAATGGAGTACAAACAACCTTCCCCAGACCAGGGCTGGAGCGTACACTTTCTATACCGCGAGCACGACTTTCCCTTGACCGTGCAAATGGTCTGCTGGTTACCGGGCCAAACATCCACCATCCATAACCACGGCACCTGGGGGATTGTGGCTCTGATTGGTGGCCAAGAACGTAACCGGTTGTGGTGTCGTCAGCCCCAACCTGACCACCCCGATCATATTAATCAGAAGGACGAAGTGGTGCTTAACCCTGGTGATGTGATTGCTCTGACCAGCAATGCCATCCATAGCGTTGAACCCCTTGGAGATGAGCCTACGGTCTCCTTTAACCTGTACGGGGTAACCAATTTTCAGCAACGGTATGCCTTTGATCTTGACAGTCAGACGGCTAAGCGGTTTTAAGCCGAGTGGGGGGAGTAGGGACGGTTTCCAGATCAAAGGCTATGAACTCAGGAAAAAGATGTCTGGGGATGCCATCGACTAGTGAAAGATTTGGTAAGTTGGGGTACACTTCAGCAAACTTAGGGGTAGACCTATTGTCATCGATAGGTTGCCGTTGATAAATCCCTTGCGGGGTGCTCTATACAACCGTTGAACCGGCCCTTGGTTTAGGGCTGCGAGGCCATAGCTAGGAATGTACTTATGAACCAGGAAGACACTCGCAATACGGCTACGCTGCCTTTAGATGAGGCTGTGGTTGACCCAGACACCCTGGTCAGCACCTATGCCGACTCCCTGATTTCTGGATTATTTGAAGATGTAGACAAGCTGCTAGACGGCGACGAAGCCGCCCTGGCCGCCGTAGAGGCCAGCTTAACCCCGAACACAACCGCGATTGATGTGGCCGCAGAGTCCACTGTCGAGGACTCCGAGCCGGGGACAGAGGGAGACACCGCCGACCCCCTGGATTCAGCAGATACCTCCCCAATAACTACAACCGGGGATCTAGACTTTTTCGCATCGGCGGATGGTGCTCAGGCTGTGCCCCCTGCCCCAGCGGCTAAAACCCGATTAGGCAAGTTCTTCGATCGCCTCCTACTGGCCACAACCGCGTTATCGCTACTGGGCATGGCCGCCTTTTTGTGGGTCAGTCAGCAACGGTTAGACAATGGTGCCTCAGTGACCCAGACCCCAACCTCCTCCACGGGGCAGTCGGATGCAGAGTTTTTAGCCTACCTCCAACGATCGCTAGAGGTGGTGGCGGGCAAAGTAGAACGGGGTGAGATTGGTCAAGGCACATCATCAGATATGGTCCCTCCCGGTGCTCTGCCTCCCATGTTGCCGCCGACAGGGGTAAGCAATCCCGCCAATGGTGCTGTCAGTGGCCCCGTCAACGTGATTGAGCGGGTCTACATTCCCTATCAAACTGACCAGGCCCCCTCCCCCCAGCAACCGGTACCCATTGCCCCAATTCCGCAACCAGTGCCTCCCCAAGCGACGGCTCAGGTGCCGAGTCAGCCTACTGCTCCAGCGGCAGCGGCCCATGTCTTAGTGGGGGTTTTAGAACTGGGTAGTCGTTCGGCCGCACTCTTTGAAATTAACGGGGTCTCCCAGCGGGTATACATCGGCGAACGGGTTGGCAGCAGTGGCTGGACTCTGGTGTCCGTATCCAACGAAGAAGCGGTGATTCGCCGCAACGGCGAGGTGCGCTCGATTTATATTGGTCAGCGGTTCTAGCGCACTGCTGGTCCACAAGTCGGTATTCTGGAATCAGACGACCGAGCCAGACTACCGCAGGAGCGTACCGCTATGGGGCTGTTTGAAGACTTCAGCCGGTTTTTAGAAACCCGCCTTGATGAATTCCTTAAGGCTAACCCTCATTTAGAACTGATGGGCCTTGAGGATCAGCTGCGGGGGCAAGAGCAAGATGCGATTAGATTGCTCGGAGATCTAAAGCGGCGAGAAAAGCAACTCGAAGATAGTATTCTGACCACCGCCCAGGAGATTCAGCGATGGCATGGGCGGGTTGACAAAGCCAGAGCCGCCAATCGCCCCGATCTGGCCCAGGCAGCCGAAGTCCGAGAGGCTACCCTGCTGCGCCAGGGCAACCAGTACTGGGGCCAAATGCAGGGGGTGAAAGATCAAATTCAGCAAACCCGGACTCTGCAACAGCAAATTCACGATCGCCGCCGGGAACTCAAAGCTAAAATTGCCCAAGTAGAAGCCCAGCGGGCGGCCCAGCGCACCACTAGTTGGGACAGGGGCTGGCAGCAGTCCCCCTTTGAGGTGTTCAACCAGTCCTCGATGGATCCCTTAGAAGAGTCGTTTCAGCGGTGGGAGACGGACCAGGAACTAGAGGACCTGAAACGGAAGATGGGGAAGTAGGGGGCTGGTTACCGCTGCGGTTTCTTGATTTCAAAAGAAATGGAGGACGGCTGAGTGATCTGAGGCGGGCTAGGTGCAGCCGGGGGCACCGGAGTCGATACATCAGGCGGAGGGCTGTTGGGTGGGCGGGTGGGGAGATTGACGGTTTTCCAGTAAGCGCGGTTGGAGGCGATCGCTAGTCCGACCCCCGCCGCGATCGCCCAGGGCATCGCCAGATTGACGCCGCTAAACCAATGCACCTGTCCCAGCCACTGCAACCCTTCTGCAGCAAAAAACAACAGGC
This sequence comes from Leptolyngbyaceae cyanobacterium CSSed165cm_216, assembly GCA_007135385.1. GTDB lineage: Bacteria > Cyanobacteriota > Cyanobacteriia > Phormidesmidales > Phormidesmidaceae > Nodosilinea. Next base: position 124 of record SLIY01000103.1, on the reverse strand, counting down.
AAAAGCAGACGAACCAAAGCTTCATGCTGGGACTAGAGATGGACAACAGAGCTGATCAAGAATGCCCTGATTATGCCGTAATTTAGGCAAACAGGCTCACCCCTCTGTTACTGCGATTGTCTCC
>SLIY01000477.1 GCA_007135385.1 Leptolyngbyaceae cyanobacterium CSSed165cm_216 | reverse complement strand
CAATCTTGTTAGCGGTGATGGTGTTTGTATACGCCACCAAACCTAGCAAAGAGACTGAGCTGACGTTTGAACCATTAACCTTCTTGGTGGTGCTGTTTGTGGCGGCGATGGTGGTGGTTTCCCTGCGGTAGTCAGCGCCCCATAGGGGTCGCTTTGAATTCCGCCTAGCCGTACTTGGGCTGAGGCTACAGCAAAATTGATAAAGGCCGCAGGAACTGGGCCAAGCGATTGTACGTGCTTTGGATGCGATCGCCCTCTACGACCACCTCAGCGGTTGGGTAGTTTTGCAGCACTTCGATCAGGGTGATTTGGTTATCCTCTGCGGCCGATAGCACCAGGGCCGATCGCAGGGCCTGACGCGATCGGCCCCCGGCAGCGGGACGAATGGTTTCTCCCACCTGGTCTAGCACCCACCCGCCGGGGACACTGTTGAGGGCTCGATCGAGCATCACCGGATCGGCCGCAATGGGGCGAATCAGGAGCGATCGCACGTTTTGGGGATCTTGCCCGGCCTGACGTAATAGGCCCGCCACCGAACCGGGGGCTTCCCCGGTTTCCGCCAGAGTCACCAGGTCTTGTACCGGCACGCTGCGACTAAAGCCGCGATAGCGCAACACCACCCGTTCGGCGGCTAGAGCAGGGGCAGCGGCGATGGTGGCTAAAGCGATCAAGCTGATGCCCAGGGCTTTGAGCAGATTCATGGCGGTCTCCAATGTTCACTGGGGGGGTGGTCTGATGGCTTCAGTCTAGAAAAGTTACCGGTGGATGGGCTCCCCCAAGGGGCCAGTTATCAGCTCTGGCTGCGGCCTGGTTGAGTACCGGCGTTCTAGCCGCACAGCAGGTCAATATCCTGTTCTGCAACCCCTGCGGCAATTCTGGCCGGGGTTACGATCTAGGCTGGGGGATAGACCGATCAATTCTTCATTACCGCTTGCCACCATGCCTACCGTTACCATTGCTGCGGGTTCTCAAATTGCTGCCGATGCGGGTGCTGCGATCGCCGATCAGGGCGGTAATGCAGTCGATGCGGCCCTGGCGGCGACCCTGGTTTCGATGTGCACTGACCTGGGGGTGATGGCCCCCGGGGCCAGTGGGTTTATTGCCCTGTGGCCGCCGGATCAAGCCCCAGTGGTAATCGATGCCTATGCTGAAATGCCAGGACGGGGACTGCCATCGGTGCACCTGGGCCAGGGGGCGCAGGAGGTGTTCTTTGACTACGGTGGACGCATGAGCAACCTGGTGGGCTATGGATCGGTGGCTACCCCTGGGATTTTTGCGGGTCTCAGTCTGGCGGCGACAGGCTATGGCCGTTTGCCCTGGTCTCAGGTGCTCGCCCCGGCCATTCACTGGGTGGAGCAAGGCTTTCCGCTGAATGGGGGGGCAGCCGAATATTTGGGCTACACCCATGAGGCGATCTTCAGTTGGCACCCCCAGAGTTACCGAACCCTGCACCACCCTGATGGCACCCTACTGCGACAGGGGGAAACGGTGCATGTACCCGGCCTAGCCCACAGCCTTAGGCTGATGGCTGAGCAGGGGGTCGAGGCATTTTACCGAGGCCCCATTGGCCAGCGAATTGTAGCTGAAATTCAGGCGAATCATGGCCTACTAACGGCTGAGGATTTGGCCGCCTATGTAGCCATCCCGCGATCGCCCCTAATCTGCCAAGTGGGCGACTGGCAGATCGCCACCAATCCAGCCCCCGCCATTGGCGGTGCCTGCATGGCAGCCATGCTCCTGTTGCTGGAGCAAGCGCCCGAGACCGATTGGCCCAAGCCCGAGTGGAATGCCGCCGCCGTCCGACAGTGGGTGGAGGTGCAGCGGGCGGTGCTGACCTATCGCAGCCATCACCTAGACGGGGCCGCCGATTTGCCCCAGGCCGTCAGCCAACTCTTGGATCTCAGCCACCAGGGAAATCGCCAGGCCCTGCTGAAGTCCCCCTCCACCATTCACATTTCCACCGTGGACACCGATGGCTTAGCCTGTTCGATCACCGCGTCAGCCGGTTATGGGTCTGGGGTGATGGTGGAAGGGACGGGGCTATGGCTGAACAATTCTCTGGGGGAAATGGACTTACATCCCCGCGGACTGCACGCCTTGTCCCCTGGAACTCGGCTGGTCTCAAATATGGCCCCGACCCTGGCCCGCCGGGCCGATGGCACGGTGATGGCGATCGGGTCTCCGGGGGCATCGCGCATCACCACCGCCGTCGCCCAAGCCCTGTGGCATGTGATTAAACGGGGAGTTGACTTGCCAGAGGCGATCGCCACCCCCCGACTGCACCTGGAAGTCTTCGAAGCCGCCCTACGGCTAGCGGTTGAACCAGGGGTGCCCATGCCCCCCGATCTGGATCTCCCCCTAGCCACTTTTCCGACCCTATCGATGTACTTCGGCGGGGTCCAGGCCGCCCTATGGCAGCCCCACCAGGGGTTAACGGCCGCCGCCGATGCCCGCCGAACCGGAGCCGTCGCCCAGGGGAGCGATCGGGGTTGAAACACATCACCCCCCTCCCCGTGATTGGTAGATTCCAGCTACGCTGCTGGTAAGCGAGAACTTATGCCTGATTTGGCTGGGGCTGCGATCGCCCCTGGGGCCGCTGGTCTAATCGCGGCATTAGTACTGTGCGGCATAAGTTGGCCAACCGCTCCTGATACCCAGAACCTGACACCCGCCGCAAAGGTGGTTATGGTTCTCTCAGTCAGGTGATCACAACGTCCTATTCAGGTGATATGGGTCACGCTAGCCTGTGATTCTTAGCTGATAATCGATAAGCCTTCTAAAAGCCGGGGCAAACCTTACCAACGCTTCATGGTTTAGGCGGCAAAGATTGAGTTTTATAGGGGATGCTTACAGTACGCTCTCATCCGTTCCTGAAATGAAATCCGTACAATCTTCCCTAACCCCTTCCCCCCCCCAGGTGCTACCTGAGGTAGCTCATGCTTCTCCGCTTGATCTAGCTGTCAACCCAGGTTGTAACCTACGTCTGTTTAAGGCGGGTGAAACTATTTTTAGAGAAGGGGATGAGGCTGACAAGGCCTATATTATTGAGTCGGGCTATGTGGAAATTTTCGTTGGCTCTGGGGAAGAGGCCATACAGCTGAATGTATTAGGCCCTGGGGATATTTTTGGCGAAATGGGCATTGTCGATACCTCCCCCCGATCGGCGTCGGTAAAAGCGATTGGCCCTTGCCGCTGCATGGTGATTCTGGCCTCTCAAATTGTCGAACGCATTGATGCCTCATCGCCGATTGTACAGTTACTGATTGCCATGTCGCTGCACCGTAATCGGGCCTACAATACCTATTTAAAGACCCATTTAAAGAGTCCCCACCTGGGTTTACCCAGTCCGGCGCTAACCGAGAGGTCATATACCAAAAGCCATCAGTATCAAACCATCCTCGACTCGATTAAGTTAGAATCTGACCTGCAAAATGCGGTGGCCAACCATGAGTTGCGCCTGTTTTATCAACCCCTTTTAGATCTGAACCAGGGTGAGGTGATTGGGTTTGAGTCATTGCTGCGGTGGCAGAGCCCCACCCGGGGCAGGGTATCCCCCTATCAGTTTATTGGGCTGGCTGAAGAAACGTCCCTGATTGTGCCCATCGGCCTCTGGATTTTGGCGCAAGCCTGTACCGACTTAAAGCGGTTTGAACACCGGTTGGCGCAAATGGGACAGGCGCAGCGGCCGCTCTTTGTTAGCGTCAATATTTCTGTGCGGCAGTTTCAAGAACCGGATTTTTTCGAGCAGCTCATCACCCTCAGCCAACGCCATGGGGTTAGCCCCCAGCAACTGAAACTAGAGGTAACAGAGCGGGTCTTTTTGGATGAGGTGGAGGCGATCGCGACCATTACCCAGTGCCGCGCCGCTGGCTTTCATGTGTCCCTGGATGACTTTGGCACCGGCTACTCTAGCCTTAACTATCTAGAGCGATGCGAAATTGACAGCCTTAAGATCGACCAGTCATTTATCCAGAAGCTGTGCACCAGCGAGCGGGCCAAGATTCTGGTGGGGTCGATCATTGAAATTGCCCGCAGGCTAGGGCTGCCCACCGTAGCAGAAAGCATTGAAACAGCAGAGCAACGGGCGGTGCTGCAAGCGTTGGGCTGTGAGGTTGGTCAGGGATTCCTGTTTAGTCAACCGATCGCCTTTGCCGAGGCGATCGCGCTGCTGTAGGCTACCACTACCCTAAATCGAGGGCAGCTCAACCCTGGGGGCTGATGGTGGATGGCGGGTGAGCCGCCTCAGCCGCTAGGGCGATCGCCGCCGGATAAATCCGATGTTCTTGCACCTGAATTCGAGCCTGGAGGGTATCAGGGGTGTCATCAGGCCAGACGGGCACAGCGGCCTGCATGAGGATGGGACCACTATCCACCACCAACTCCACATGGTGGACAGTGCAGCCCGATACCTTCACTCCCGCCGCCAGGGCTTGTTCGACGGCCCGCACCCCTGGAAAGCTGGGCAACAGGCTGGGATGGATGTTCAAGATCTGTCGGGGAAAGGCATCGATTAGCACCGGGGTAACCCGGCGCATCCAACCGGCCATAATCACCCAATCCACCTGGTGGGTTTGCAGGGTATCGACAATGGCTCGGTCTAGGGCTTCCCGGCTCGGGTAGTGGCGATGGTTCAGCAGCACGGTGGGGAAGCCTAACTGCGCCGCCCGTGTCACCACACCGGCGCCGGGGTTGTTGTAAATCACCACTTGAATCTGGGCCTGCAAGTGCCCCTGCTGAATAGCCGTGGCAATGGCCTCTAAGTTGCTGCCTTTACCCGAAGCCATTACCCCCAACTTCAGAGGGGAGGCAAACCGAGGCCAGGGGCTAGGCAGTGGCGGTGACAGAATGGCGGTGGACGATGGGGACATACCTGTAGACAACGAAGGTCGCACGGGAAAAAACCACGGCCATTATCCTACCTGGGAATGGAAACGATCGGGCTACAGGAGGGGTACGTATCTTGTACCATCCTATAGATAGTGTTCACGCAGCGTCCTGATCCCTGGATCTGTTGCCACAGGGTATGCGCTGGCCAAAGGATGATCCCCCAGACTAAGGGGTTCCCGGTGTTAGGGATCAGGAATAGTTGGCCAGTTGCACTCGGTGGAGATTTTGATGGGTTTGCTGTAGATTAAGGAACTCTCGATCAGTCGGCGGCAATTATGGTTAAGTTCTTCACAAAGGTTGACTACCTGCTGAGGGAAACTCTGCTGGGTCTTCGTCGCGGCGGTTGGATGAACTGGGCCGCCATCAGCACCATCACAGTGCTCCTATTTTTGTTTGGCATCAGTCTGCAATCTACCTGGCAGTTAGAACGGTTGCTCAATCAGTTTGGCAGTCAACTGGAGGTGTCCGCCTATTTAGAAAGTGGTTTTCAGGCCAGCGAGATGCAAGCCACAGTGGAGCAGTTTCCTGAGGTGGTGGCCGTGACCCCGGTGACTAAGGAGGAAGCCTGGGCTACCCTGGTGGTAGATTTGGGCCTGTCTGACATTGAAGGGGCAACCGATCAGCTGAGGGGAAATCCACTGGTGGATGAGCTCAAGGTCAAAGCGCGAGATTCAGATGCAGTCCCGGCGATCGCGGCGGAACTGACGCAAATGGCTGGCATCGATGAGGTGCGCTATGTGGATGAAGCCGTTACCCGTCTGGCGCAACTAAATCAGGGGCTGAAATGGGCCAGTGCCTTTGTGATCGCCATCCTCACCCTGACCGCTACGGCGGTGATTACCACAACCATTCGGTTGATTG
>SLIY01000138.1 GCA_007135385.1 Leptolyngbyaceae cyanobacterium CSSed165cm_216 | reverse complement strand
TTATTGAAGTCGTAGGGTACATTAGCGGTCAGGGTCTGGGTATTGGTGGTCAATCTGAGGCCGCAATGCACCGCTTTTTGTGAGGGAATGGGTAGGGTTGGTTGTGGGTAACGGGGGGGATCGGTGCCAGGGGATGGACGTGTGGCCGCTCTGGCGGTGCATCAGGTGACGCCCAGGTGGTGGTAGAAGGAGAGCAGCTGTCGAGCCAGGACTGTGTTGGTGTAATGGGCTAGAACGCGATCGCGGCCTTGTTGTACTAATAATTGGCGGTCTGCGGAGTTGGTCATCAGTCGTTGCAGGCGATCGCTGAGGGCCGCTGCGTTACCTTCTGGAAAGACCAACCCAGCGGTGCCGATTACCTGGGGAATTTCGCCACAGTCAGAGCCAATCACCGGCACGCCAGCGGCCATCGCTTCAATCAGGACATGGCCAAATTGCTCTTGCCAGCCGAGGGCGGTCAGGGTCGCCGCAGTACGGCTCGTTTCTGACGGCAAGACCAGGGTGTGCATCAGGTTCAGATAGGGGGGTACGGTGTTATGGGGCACACGGTCTACCCAGCGCACTCGGTCGGTGAGGCCAGCGGCGGCCATTTTAGCCATCAGCGTTGCTTTGAGCGGCCCCCGGCCGACCAATAGCCAGACCCAAGGGTGCGATCGCAGACGGGTAAGCGCATCTGCCAGGGTCAGCAAACCCTTTTCGATCACGAACCGACCCACATAGCCCACCACAAAGGCATGATCAGGCATCCTCAGCTGCCGGGCCAGGGCGGGTTGGGGGTGAGGACGAAATTGCGTCTCATCCACCCCTAACTGAGGCATGACCGCAGTGGGGCCACTGTAGCCTCGCTGGCGCAGGATGTCTGCCCCAGCCTGGTTGCCGGCAATTAGCCCATGGGTATGTCGGAGGTTATAGGCCTCTAACTGGGCGACTGGGAAGGTGAGTTGGTAGGGTAAATTCCACCAGGTGAACAGCAGATTTTTGGCCCCTAAGCCCAGCCAGCGATTCAGGGTAATGGTTTGGGCATAGGCCAGGGACTTGGCCCCTTGCTCTACCTGAATCATCTGGGGACGAAACTGGCGCAGCAGCCGCACTAGATCTGGACCAAAGCAGAGCAGACCTTGATGATTTCGGCTCAGGTGTCCCAGTGGCAGGCGACGAAAATTGCCGTCATCGATGGTAGCAGGACGAAGAACATGGTGTTGTACACCACCGGATTGCCAGCGCTTCGGCACCCCAACGGTGATCTGGACATTAGGATCGAGGTGGGCGAGCGATCGCAGTTTCTCGCAGTTCAGATCAATCCCATAGGTATGGCTGATGACCAATAGGCGCATGGCCGTAAGCTACCTTCGCTACCGATGTTAGGGCTAGTCTAGCCTGGCTCCTGAATTCCCCTGGCCAATTGGGTGCCGACTTACGTTGATCCCCTAGAATTCATCTGGATTTTCCCTGACTTGGCCCGTAAACCTAAGTAGATGCACGACACCCCAGCTTGTGATCTGTGGTAAACCTGGCGGCGGGGAAGCCCAAGACTTCAGAGACCCCTGCTCAAGCGGCTACTCTCCAACCGGGGGCAATGTCCGTGCAGCTTCAACGGCGGGTACTAAAGCTGGTCCCGTCACCCACGGCTAAACCGGCCCAATCTCTCCCCTGCGACCGTAGACATCAGCCGGAATTCGGTGGTGCGGGCCGCCCACAACCGACTGTATCTTCGCCTCCCCTAGGCACTGCGATTGGGGAGGGGAAGACTCACTGGAACAAGTTCTGCGAGAAGAGAATAAAGTTGATTCCCTGCCTGTTACTACACTTGGAAACGCAGATCGACTTTTGGTTGATCGGGTTTATCGAAACCGTTGTGTTGACCGCTTTCTAGCAATCGTGTTGGATATCGAAACCTGAATGGGTGTGGGTCGTCTTTTTGTCCCATAACGGGACCGAATCACGTTGGTGATGAGTGCAGGACACAAGGGCCAAAGTACTGGGGCACAAAGCTGCCGTGCAGCCCATAGGGCACATGGTGGGGCAGCTTCAGCCGGGCGATCGGGCCAGCGGCAATGTCTTGGGCTGCCAAAATCACCAGGTCAGAGCAGCGGCGTTCAGCGTTGTACATCAGCACCAGCACCCAGCCGTCATCTTCGCGGGTGGTCTGGGGCCGGGGCACAAACAAGGGTTCCCCCATAAACCCGCGGGGGGCCGCACTCCAGAGTTGGTTCTCCCCCGTCTGGTGATCCAGCTTCAGCAGGGCTTGCAGGGGGGCATTGCCGCTGGGGGCGTGGGCCGCCCCAATGTACAAATAGCGGTGGGGTCGCCCCACCTGGTCTGGGTGCAGGGTAGGAAACTCCACACAACGGGTGATCAATGGGGTCACCTGGGCGGTATTGGTGTCTAGATCCAGGGCAAAGCGCCACAGTTGCCCAGCCGGTATGGCATCAAAGTCTACCTCTTTATAGCTGGCGCTGCCTTCCAGGGAGGGGAAGCGATCGTAGCAGACCGATTCCACCATCACCTGTCCCTCTTGTTCGTAGGCATTGGCATGGTGGAACACAAAACAGGCTTCGGTGTCGATCACTTGCACCTCTCCCCCATGGCGTGGCACCAGCCAAATTTTAGTGGGTTGTTTGGGGTTAAATTGAATACATTCAGCCGCCCCCTTTAACCCCAGCAAAAATGGCAGTGGCCCAAAGCTGACCGGGTTTTGGAAGAAGATGGCGTAGTTGGGGGTGATGGCAAAGTCATGGATAAAGGCAAAGCCCGGAATTGTGTGGCTCCGCTGGGCCAGGGGATGGCCATCGGCATCTAGTTCATAGAGGGTGAGGGTGCTAGATAGGCCGGTTTTCACTGAAAACCCCACCAAACGAGGGTCGCCATGGTGACCCGGGTCCACCTTGGGGTGGGCCGTAAAGGCACCACCAGGGGCAATCAGCCCATTCAGGTAGTCGAGTCCCAGGGTATCCAGGCTGGTGGGATCGAGGCGATGGGGTTCAGCCCCTTCCCACAGGGCTAGCAGTTTGTCTCCCCAGTGGATCACATGGGTGTTGGCAATATTCTTTAAGTTCAGGTCAAAGGCGTTGGCCAGGGGACCACCGGGCCGCTGGGTACCAAACACGCCTCGATATAGGGGTTTTTTCGCCTGCTGCTCGGCCACATACCCGGCGGTGCGCACGTAGCGATTGCGAAAGTAAGCCTGCCCCTGTTGGATGGCGATGCTGCTGATCATGCCGTCCCCATCAAAGGGATGTTTCACCTCGTAGCCATGGATATCCAGTAAACCAGGACCATTGCGAAATAGGGTGCCTTCCAGATCGGGGGGAATGACGCCCTCAATGTCGGTAATCCAGTAGCTGTGTTCTTCGGGCTGGGAGCGATAGCCGCTACACCAGTCCTCAACGGAATATGATTGATGGGCAGCCAGGGGAGATTGGGTCGTGGTCATAGCAGAAAGATTTTTCAGTGAATAGGTCTGTCAACAGGGCAACGATATCTAGCGATCGCCTTCGCCTACGGGCAGCGGTATTTCGGCAAATTCAGACGTAGGGATTGCTGGTTTTGGGGGCGGCCCCATGGTCTCTATGCCCACCCCCTGGGACGTAGACTGGGGCAGCAAAAACAATAGGGGCAAGGGCAGCAGGGTGCTGAGGTTAGTCAGCAACACCAATTGCCATAGGTGATCAAAGTTGGTTTCGGTCACCCCCAGCCAATGGGTGAGCAAGGCTCCCAACTCGTGGGAGGTGAGGCTGGCTAGATTGACAATCGACATCAGTAGGGCAAACAGGGTAGCCTCTACCCCCGGTGGGCAGAGCCGAGCCGATAGTACTAGCACTGGCATGAAGGCAATTTGCCCCATTACCGTCAGCACCAGGCTATCCCCCAGGCTAAACCAGCGATCGTCAAGGCCCAGGCTGCGGTTGGCATGGGTAACTAGCAACAGCATCGATAGGCCCAACAGGCTAGACAACACCGTGGACCAAGCAAAAATGTTACGAAAAGGCACCGTCCGCAGAAATCGCTGAAACACCCAAATGCCTATCAGGGCGGCCACACTGGTCACCAGTCGCACCCGACCCAAAAATTCAGGCTGAAAGCCCAGGTCGTTGGTGGTGAAGAAGAAAAAGGCGGCATCGGCGGTGGGGGTGGCCTGCCACAAAAACAAAAACAGGGCGGGCATCCAAATCGCCTTTTGGCTGATGGCTCCCCACAACTGACGAACTTGGCCCCCCATCACTGCCAGGGAGGGGGCCGCCTGGATGGGGGTTTCGCTGATCATCATCGCCACCGCCGATACAATCAGCGGAAAGGTGGCAGTAATCGCAAACACGGTGCGGGTACTGACCTGCTCTAGCAGCAGTCCCCCCAGGTAGGCGGTGATGATGCCTCCCACCGCTGAGGCCCCCCAGGCCAATGATTGCAGGGTGCCCGCCTGCCCAAGGGACTCGCCCCGGGCCCGTTCCACCACTAAAGAATCGACAATCACATCTGCCACGGCCACGGATAGAGAACTGAGGGTAATGGCCGCGATCGCCCCACCCCTCGACTGCACCACCGTGGCCAACGCCAGCCAGGCCCCGGTCCCCAGCAGCCCTGACAACATCAGATAAGGTCGCCGCCGATAGCCCAAGATCGGAAACCCATCGGACACAAAGCCAAATAGGGGTTTGATGGTCCAGGGGAGGGTGGCAATACCAGTCAGGGCCGCCACCTCCGCCGGGGACAGGCTCAAATCGTCCTTGAGAAAAAAGCTCACTGCCAGCCGCGCCAGACCCAAAATGCCCTGGACAAAGTACACCAGCAAAATGGCCGCCAGCTCTGAGGTTAAGGGTTGCCCCTGGAGCACCCGAGCTTCAATGAAGCCCTTGAGGCTGCCAGATGTAGAAGAAGAAACCGTCATGCAAAAGCGTGGTCGAGATTCATGAAGAAATGTGAACGGGTGCTGCTTTATCATAACCTCCTTCCCCCAGAAGGATCAGAGTCTCCTTAGGGATGCGCCTCGACACGGAGGACTCGCTTCAGCCATTACTGAATCATGGATATAGTTACCTCTAAGGCCGCCATTCCCCATCCGTGGGTTACGGCGGCGCCTGAATGATCTGACCGTCCCCCCAACTCCAACCCCCTAACCCACGCTACGGTTTCCACCTCTACCCTCCGGGAAGCCGCTCCACGTCTACACCTCCCCACTTCCCCATCTCCCCACCACCCCACTTCCTCACCACCCCACCACCCCACCACCCCATCTCCCCCCTTGGGCTGAGCGAAGTCGAAGCCATCTCTCCCACCTCCCCAGAATTGGTATAACTAGAGCTCGTATCAGCCCATCGTTATCAGCCCATCGTATCTACCCATGGTCTATCCCTTTCCCTCGGGCTTTGAATGGGGCGTCGCCACCTCGGCTTACCAAATTGAAGGAGCAGCGGATAGCCGCGGTGCCAGCGTCTGGGACAGCTTTAGCCAAACCCCAGGGCGAGTGCTCAACGGCGACACTGGGGCGATCGCCTGTGATCATGCCCACCGCTTTCGGGACGACATCGCTCTGATGGCGGAGTTGGGGGTGCGCCACTATCGCTTTAGTCTGTCGTGGCCGCGGATTTTGCCTGAGGGACGAGGGGCCACTAACCCGGCTGGACTCGCCTTCTACAGCAAACTGGTGGACACCCTACTGGCGTACGGCATCACCCCCCACATCACCCTGTTCCATTGGGATAGCCCCCAGGCCCTAGAGGATGACTATGGTTCTTGGCGCAGTCGCCAGATGGCCCAGGACTTTGCCGACTACGT
>SLIY01000125.1 GCA_007135385.1 Leptolyngbyaceae cyanobacterium CSSed165cm_216 | reverse complement strand
TCCTATCAGGCGGATCGGCTGTTTCGAGATTTGCTCAACCGCCCCAATGTGGCGTTACAGTGGACCCGAGATTACGAAATTGTGGTGCAGGACGGCCCCAACCAGCGACGTTTCGTCAATCTTTCAGGAGGAGAGCAAATGTGTGCCGCCCTGGCGGTGCGTTTGGCCCTACTCAAAGTGCTGGCCGATGTGGACATTGCCTTTTTTGACGAACCCACCACCAACCTGGATCGCCCTCGCCGCCAGGGCTTAGCAGAGGCCATTGGCCGCATCAAGACGTTTCAGCAACTGTTTGTGATTAGCCACGATGACACCTTTGAGCAGGTGACCGAAAACGTGATTTTGGTTGAGCGGGATCCAGGGTAAGCGGGATTACCCTATGGCGATGCCCAACTGAGTCAGGTATGCCTTGACTGAGGTCTGGATTTCCCCAGCTTGTAGCGGTCTAAGCTATGGGATTGTCCCCTGCCTATTAAGGGGGCAGGGGGATTTCCACGATGGACTTCACCCGAGGGGATTCCGCCATGTCAGATCGTGGTGACCCCGGCCTGGGGCCACAGGATAAGATAAAGATATGGTTAACTAGGGATGCCACCTAAACCCTAAACAAGCATCTGTGGTATGGCCTCTAAACTCAGGTGAATGCATCGGTACCGACGTATTGTTAACGATGAGCCGCCCCTGGTGATTCAGAAATCGAGCTGAGGTTACGCAAAACTGACGGCTTTGCTTGCCGCCTCATCATTCTTGCTTTAAGCCCTATGCCCCCCTATGTGCGCTGTTCTTCAGAAAGCTTAATCGAGACCTACAGCCAAGGTCAGCTTCAGTTTGAGGGGTTGAACTTGCGATCGCAGTCTTTCAAAGGTCTAAAGCTCCCCTTTATTGAACTGGTGGACTGTAACTTGCAGCAGATTAATTTAATCGATGCCTTTTTGCCAGGGGCCGTTTTCACCCGCAGCAATCTACGGCGGGGACGATTAGGCCGAGCCAACCTGATCGGGGCGGATTTCTTGCGAGCTGACCTGTCCGCCGCTAATCTCTGTCGAGCTATGGTAGCTGGGGCTAAGCTGACTGGGGCTAATCTCAGTACAGCCAATCTCAGCGATGCGTCCCTCAGCGGCAGTGACCTGCGGGGGGTCAACCTACGACGGGCCAAGCTGCGGGGGGTCAATTTCAAATTCGCTGATTTATCTGGGGCTGACATGACCGGGGCGGATCTAGCTGGGGCCGATTTAGCGGGTGCCAACTTGATGGGAACTCTGATGCCTGATGCCTCCTACCTGGACTACAGCCTGGAACTGCTGATGGCTGGAGGCGAGTGAGGGTTAGTGCAGGGCGACCCCAGGGCCATCAAATAAGACCAGAGACAACACAAAATCCACCATGAATAGCCCCACCCAGGTCATCACCACCGCTGAGGTGGCCGATTGCCCCACCGAACGGCTACAGGTGGTGGTTAGTCCCCAGGTACAGCCAGCCAGAGCCACCATGGTGCCAAACAGAACCGACTTGATCAGCACCGCAACTAGGTCGTTGAGCATCATCAGCGATCGCACCGACTCTAGGAACTGACTGGGGGATACTTGGTAAAAGTAAAATGCCACCGCAGCCCCGGCCCCGAGGCCTAACACCATTCCCAGCACCGTCAGGGCCGGCAACATGATGCAGCAAGCTACCACCCGCGGCACGACCAAATAATCGATCGGGTCAGTACGCAGCACCTTAAGGGCATCAATCTGATCGGTCACCTTCATACAGCCAATTTCGGCGGCAAAGGCGGTCCCCACCTGCCCTGATAGCACAGCGGCTGACAAAATCGGGGCCAGCTCGCGGCAAAAAGCCATGGCAAAGGCGCCACCCAGAGCATGAATCGCCCCGAACCGCTCTAGCTCGCGAGCCGTTTGAATCGTAAAAATCATACCCGCAAAAATGTTGATCATCAGAACGGGCACCAGGGCGCCAGGGCCAGCACTCACCATTTGGTCCAGCACCCGCTGGCGATGGACCCGGCCTCGCAGCAGTCGCATTAGCACCTGCCCCCCCAGTAAACAGGCCATAACCACATGAAAGGCCGAGGACCGCTGCCGTAACGCTTTCGATTTTGGCAAATCGGCAGGAAACCCAGGACTTAGACAGTCTTTTGGATCCATTACGGCAGGCTTTTGGGCTAACCAGGGGGAATTGTATTTGGCCTCTGTCATTAGGAGGGGTTCTCAACGCTTAGTTCATAGAGTACCCGGAGAATACTCGATTCTTCATTAAGCTAAAACATACCCTTTGGCCTCAAGTGTGGCCGAGATCACCGCCAACCCCTCAGCACAGGGGGCAGATCGTACTCTGGTCTACCCTGCAAGCCGCTGACTGGCCATCAGGAGGACCCACCTAAAACGGGACGTTTTCCCCAGGATGGAATTCAGAATCCAGGGGCCAGATCCCCCCTGAGTTCTGGCCCCTAGTGCCTGAATTCCTGGCTCACCGGGCTTTTCCAGCTTAAGGGAATACCCGCCGTCAGCGCTCATTTAGCAAGGACACGAAGTTTTACTAAAGATTTAGCGGTTACCCCTTTGGTCGGCAAACGATACCCGGCAAGCGACATTCGTCGCCAACAGGATTTTGGTTAGGTCAACCCACAACTAGTACATATATGGTATAAATGTACTAGCCTCCCTTTATCGTCTTGCCGCCATGGATCTCAACACCATTCAAGACAAGCTAACCCGTCAGGTTGATGCCCTGTCCCATAGTCACCCAGCCATCCAGACGGATTGGCCCCAGCCCCAGTTGCCCAATATGCCGGGTCGAGGCTCCAGTTCTCTGGCTGAGTTGTCCGCCACCGTTGAAACTCTAAAACGTCGATCAGTCCAGTCCTATCAAGCCGGCTCGCCGGTTCCCAGGTCCCAGCAAGGGCAAAGTAGTGGGGGACATCCGTCTCTAAATCCGCAGGTTACCCTGCGGCGGATGGTAGCCATGGTGGACAAAATCAATCACCTATCCCTAGAGCAAGAACGAGCCATGGCAGAGATTCATGGCCTGCGATCGCAGTTAGTGCAGTCCTCCGCCCGATGGGCCGAAGTCGGCGAAGCGGGGGCTCAAATTCCCACTCTCCAAACCAACCATGCCGTGACCGCCTGCGCCGAACTGGACCCCCAGGGCAATATTCTGTTGTCCTATCGCACGGTATCCCTAGCCCAGGCCGAGGCTGAGGCACAGTATTTAGCCGCCCACCTACGGGGCACCTATGGCACCCCTGCTCCCCGCCGAGGGACTGCGGCGATGGGTCTTGGGTTTAGCATGTTGTGGCAAGAACCCCTGGAATTACTCAGTCAGGGGTGGACGATGGTACGTCGCTGGCTCTACAGTTACCGTTTTGCCCCTGCTTCCCAGGCGACTCGCCCTCCCCGACGGGCCACCATGACGGGCCTATCGGCGATAGACGCTCTACTGTGGGTGGGTGGCGGGGTAATTGGGCGGTTAGCCCTTAACCTAGCTGTCGCAGCTGTACCGGCTTTATGGTTCTTGGCGGTAGTCGCCATTACCGCTGTGACGGCCTATGCGGTTTATCGAGCTACTCTGGCCCGCCATTTAGAATTTGGCCTAGCGTTGAGGGTGTTTTTAGCGATCGCCGGTTTGATGATTGGCGGCCAACTGATTTGAGTAGATTTCAGCGAATACCTTAGCCAGCCTAGGGGCTAGGTAAGCCCACTGACTGGAATTCAGGGTCAATCACCACAGCTATGGTGCTAGCGGCATCCTCAGAGTCTTTCTCAGAGTCTTTGGCCCCAGACCTGCTTTAAAGCAGATTGTTTTGCCACTGATGTTTATTGACGTTTGAATCAAGGAGCAGGTTCATGGTTTCTACCCCTCATTCAGCAGGCCTCTCCCCAGAGGTGATTAAGCCTTTTTTAGCCGGTGGTCTGCTACTGGCTTTGATCGGTCTAGTATTCGATTTTCAGGGTGCCCGGCGATGGTGGTCTGCGTCTGGAGTAGCGGCTACACCGTCCTGTGAGGCGATCGTGCGCAGTGATGCGCAGCTCAGCCGTGAACAACTGGCTAAGCTCCTGACAGTGCCCGAACGAGGCAGCAAAGAAACCGTTCGCGAGATTGTAGCAGAACCCTACTGCCGTATGGCCTCTCTGCCCGTGCGCTCTGGGGTCACCGCTGAGCGAGAAGCCTATCCCCTGGCGTTTGATCCCAGCACTCAACTGATCATTTTGTATGAAAACGATGAGTATGCTGGCTACCGATTCCGATTTCAGTAAGCGGATGTTAGCTCGTATTCCCCCAGCCCCAGACCCTTCAGCCTGTGTTGCTAACAAATGTTGTCGACGACTATCCCTACCCCTGGCCCCGCTGGAAAGTCTTCCTTGGCTGGGTCTGGCCCCTAATGGTAGGCCTGCTGATGAGCCTCGGGGGGTGTCGTCATCCGGAGCCGCCCCCCGCCCGGCACATTGTCCTAGAGCAATCCTGGGAACTGGAATCTGGAGACAGGGTGGCTGGACTTTGGGTAACTGGCAGCCTGGGAGATGTTTCGGTCGCCCTGAATGGCGGTCGCCTCAGAGCTCCGTTCTCAGGACGGGTGGAATTAGCCGCTAAAGGCTATCGCTGTATTTATTTCTCCACCCCAGATGTACCCGCTTACCTATTCCGGTTCTGTGGCGTGACCCAGCCTCAGGTGGGGTCTGTGCAAGCTGGACAAGTGATCGGGCGAGGCAGACACATTCACTTTGCCACCCTGAGGCGACAACCCGATGGTGCCTGGGCCATTGTTGAGCCATCGGATCACGTCTTAAAACAGTCCCTCAATCAACCCCTGCCTTGATCGCTGCTTTTCCCCTTGTTGGGTCATATTGACCATACGTGGATTGTCCCCCATGAAATTCTCCCCGACCCTTTTGGCTGTCAGTTGTTTACTCGCCATCCTTGGTCCAGCCGTGGCCCGGGCTGACGACGTGATCCTG
Organism: Leptolyngbyaceae cyanobacterium CSSed165cm_216; assembly: GCA_007135385.1. Lineage (GTDB taxonomy): Bacteria > Cyanobacteriota > Cyanobacteriia > Phormidesmidales > Phormidesmidaceae > Nodosilinea. The sequence goes on along the minus strand of SLIY01000125.1, from coordinate 821 downwards.
AGCTTTGATACTTTCGAACCGCCACCCGTAGAAGCGCCGCAGCCCGTTGCGGCGGCCCCACCGCCAATGGTTCTCGATCACCACGGTGAGGCGATTCAGCCGCTGCCAATCCCACCCGGGGGGGGCAACCCACCCATGCGCTATCACTCGCCGCAACAACTACCAGCCGGGGTTTATCGGCGAGGAGTAGCGGCGGCCCTCAACCAGGAGACCACAGCCGCCGCCCTGCTGCCCCCCGCCCCGCCAGTGCCGGATCATCACCCCTTGGCGGTGGCTGCCGCCGTGGAGCCAGAGCCGGAACCAGAGCAGCAGACGCCAGAGGAACCGGTGGACCAAATTATTCTGAGTTTTGATGTAGCCGCTCCTGCCCCAGTCCACATCGCCCAGGCGGAGCCAGAACCAGAGGTGCTCCCATCCCCAGAAATAGACCCAATCCTGAGCTTATTTGAGCAGGATAGTGATTCGCTAGTGGCGATCGCGGTAGGCAGCGCCGAGGGTACCCGGACCCCGGCAGGAACCATCAATCCCGCCTATTTTGGCCATACCGATCCGGGCAATCGGGCCTGGAATATGGGTACCTTTTCCTACCAGCATGGGGCCAATTCCCCCGCTGAGGCCGATCGCAAGCAGTTGAATCGGCTCAAGTCCCAGACGGAGGTGCTGAAGCGACGAGCCCTCAGCCATGGCATGAATCTCACCCTAGAAGAAACCCTGAACGGCATTGACCTGGCCAATCAGTCGCCGTTGGCGGCCATTGGCCGGGTCGGCTATATCGAACGGTTAGCCGAAGCTAAGGCAAATGGATATGACGGGGCCAAAGC
>SLIY01000020.1 GCA_007135385.1 Leptolyngbyaceae cyanobacterium CSSed165cm_216 | reverse complement strand
CTTGGCGGCAAACTATACCTGGGATGACCTTTTTCAAACAACCCCTTAACCAGCCTGTGGAGTTATTGATGACAGTTATCCCTTGGGAAAAGAAGCCTTTTGGTCAGCAGCGTCGCCCAGGATTTACACTCCCATCTCAAGAGGATGCTGACTCTGGGGCTGCCCCAACCCTGTTAGGGGCTGGGCGATCGGGACGGGTTTATCGCTTGAGCGGTAAATCAGCCCATGTTGCCCGCAAGGTATTTTTTGGTGAGGTCGCTACCCATCTGGTGCACTACGTATTTTTTGGGGCTCCTAATCCCTACATTTGGAACCAGGATGCCGTTACCTGTGCTTACTATCGGCGTAATATTCTGGCTGATTTGGTTAAGGTTTGGTTTGGCGACCAACTGCGAGTATCCAAGGCCCTAGGCAGTGGCTGGGATCAAGCTAGTCGTGCCTTTTACCTAGACACTGAGTTTATCGCAGGCCGACCAGTCGCCTTGTGCCAGCCGTTTCGATCAGAGCGCGATCGCGAGTTACCCCAGCAAGTTCACGACATCATGGGGCCTTTGCAGCAGCACTTGCAGCAGTCTGGTTTTGATGGGCTACTGTGGCAGGTGGGCAAGGGGAATCCTTCGGCCTTAAATAACTTTTTGCTAACGGACGATCAGGGCGAGGCCTGCCGTTTTGCCTGGATTGATCTGGAATCAGGGGTGCCAGCACTTTTTCCGCTAAACCCGCTGACGCTGGTTCGATTTTATTTGCCCCAGGCCGTACGGCGCAGACAGGCTCTGTTTGATGATGTTGATATTCCTCGGCTACAGCGTTACTTAACCGACCAACGTTCTACGTTGGTGGCCGCTTTAGGCGCAAAAGCCTACTGGCTTTTAGTGGATAACGTCAAACATCTAGCCCACCACCAAGTGCGGTGGAAAGCCCTGGGCCGATTGGCTGGCAGCATTCAGTACCAGGTGGCAAAAGGACAATTAACGGCCGCCGCCGCCGCCGCTGCCCTGGCTAGTCCGTGGCGATGGTATGGTCAGGAACTGACTCGCTTGGCCCAGGTAGGGCTGACGAAAGTCCTGATTAGCTTTCCCCACACTGTCTGGAACCGTTTACGGCGGATCGACTATGGTCACCTGCTAAGTTGGCTGTGGCGGTCCTGCCTGTCCCATCGCTATCGCCTGCTTTTAGCTCGACGCTATGTGATCAGCCGGATTCAGGCTTGGCAAGACCGGGAACAACTGAGCCCGGCTGAGGCCCAACGACTGCGTCAGCGCCTTGAGACTACGGGAAGTAGTGATTATCTGAATGATTTTTGTGTGCATTTGGCCTTAAAGCTGCCGATTAAAGCCTTACGGTATGCGCTCTTGCCCCTGCTTTATGGCTTCGGCCTAATTAATGGGGTGATACTGGCCCTGTTGATGGTGAGTGGGGGTTTAATTATTCGTCAGCTGTATACCTTATTCCGCCTGGCAGAAGCCACTCTGAAGAGAAAACCTCTACCATGGGTTGCCTTGGGCGTCGGCTTTGTACCGTTTATGAGTACTGCTGCTTACCCCTGTCAGATGGTGTATTCGGCCTCTGGACAACCGCGGGATCCGATGGCGCAATTCATCCTTTACGATAGTTTGACCCGCGTTGGTGGCTGGGTGCCAGCTTGGGGCGGCCCAGATACGCTGATCGAACATTGGTTTAACCGAGGAGCCCACTGGTTGATCACCACCCTGCGTCGGCTCAATCCATAGGACTGGCAGGGCTTAAGATGATCCCATGGTATAGCAACTGCCTTTTGGCTACTGGAGCTGCTCCCAAAGGGGAAGCTGTAACATTTCGTCGATAGTGATATCTAAATAGGTCTGCCCTCCATCATCGATGAGGTCTTGGCCAAAGTAGCCGCGATCGCCGTCGTGTTCGTGGGGACCACTGGCGATCGCCTGGTAGCGATCAGCGCGGCGGGCCCGGTTGAAGGAGGAGGACCAGGTCCAGCGCCAACGGGATGGGAAGATAACGCTACCGACATTGTCGACCCAGTCGTCTGAACCGTGGTAATGATAAACCTGCCTGGCATGGTCAAAGCCACTGCGGCCATCAAACACACCCCCCATGGAAATGACTGTAAGTTCAGCGGGGAGCCACGCTTTAAGGTGCTCGACGGCACCAAGCGCCACCTGGGCTCCGCCGCTGGTACCGATCAACACCAGTTGAAAAGGGTCATCAAGGGCTTTGGGTACAGGGTGAGTGTCGTGCATCCGTTCCACAATGGTGGACGCGGTGCCTCGATTGTAGGCTTGACCATAACGACCATCGGCGGAAAGGGCCACCCGCCAGAGGTTACGCATTTGCAGCACGATGCCAGCCGGGTCAACAGCGTTGTCATTCTCTTGGCTGGTTTGCCAGAGCCAGCTAAATAGGGGTTGACCACCAATGTCTTCGCTAACGGCAGAGTAGGGAAACACGTCTCGCACGACCACGCAGGTGGGCAGAGCCTCTTCTAACCGGTCTAGAAAGACGGCTTCTCCATCGGCTAGCTCCTGGGCCGCCACATCTCCAACCCCAGTCAGGAAGACAATGTAGCATCGGGGAGCATCGGTACTCGTATCCTCACTGAGGTCCGGATGCTGATCAACTAGGCCGTTACCAGATTGAGCCCACCAAGACAGAGTACTGATGGGGGCGATCGTACCCCAAGCCAAGAAGAATAATCCCAGGGCACCCAGTAACTTGCTAGTATCGCCCACGGAGCGAGACGCCACGATTTGCAGCCAATTCTTCATGACGCTATATCAGAGCAAGACAGCACTGATGTAAGATTACGACGATTTTAGCGGTATGGAGTAGCTTTTACTGTGGCTCAACAGCGGTCTCCCCAGTGGTTTTGGCGGGTGCTTTGGGATGCTCTAACCCTGGATCAAGATTTTTATGAGGATGCGCACCGAGATCCCACCACGGAGCGGTTAGCGCCTGTGATGGTTTGGCTGGCGGCGATCTCCCATGGGATAGGGAGTGGCTTTATTTTGCTGATTTATCAACCAGCGCTGCCATGGCTGATTTTAGGCGTGTTGGTTAATACCTTGAGCGTCGTGGCAGGGTACTACCTCTGGACTTATACAATCTGGCAGGTGGATGCTCGCTGGCAGAATCATGTGCCCCCCTATCGAGAATTATTGGCTCCGGTGGGATTTGCCTATACCCCCCAGTTGCTGAATGTACTAACGGTAATTCCCTTATTTGGACCGCCGCTACGGTTAGGGTTGGCGGGATGGAGTTTGCTGGCGGCGATCGCGGCCGTACGACAGGGGTTAAATGTCAGCCTGGGTAAGGCAATGATCATGGCTGGGGTAGGGTTTACCCTGGTGCAGGTGGCCATTGGCCTGGTGCAGCTGTGGGTACAAACCTGGGGAAGTTTTTGAGCGGGTTACCAGGCCACTAGTCCAGTAAGGCAGCGGCGCTCATACCCCGACGGATTGGCCCTTTGAGCATGGGGATGGCGCTTTGGATTTGGGAGCAACGTTTCAACGCAAAGCAAAAGCCTCCTTGCGGAGGCTGACCGTCTAATTTATTTTATTCATGGTGCATTACGGCCATAGCATCAACAGCCCAATTCCCCATTGGGTTTCCTGAGGCCTAATGCACCCGACGGATTATTAGGCTAGACCTCAGCCACTTGGAAAGTCGCTCCTAAGCCAGCACCAATTTCTTGGGGGGAAAGCTTGCCGTCGTGATCCAGATCGAGGGCATCAAACACAGCGTCGGTGCCCAGCCATTCTTCACGGGTGATAAACCCATCCCCATCTAGGTCGTAGGCTTTGAACAGATCATCACGGGCGTGGGTGATCCTTTGCTCGCCTTCAGAGAGCTGAGTCAGACGGTTGGCCAGCAGATCTTCCAGGGCTTCTAGGGCTTTGCTGAAGCCTTTGATGCCTTCGTCTAGCTTTTCTTTAGCCATGCGATCTTTATCATGCATGGACCGGAAAGTAGATTCATCAACAGAGAGCTTTTTGATCTCCATGGATGAGGCTTTATCAGGATCAAGTTTTCGGGGTAGATCGGCTTGGGTATCGTCCAGTTGGGCCAACAGCTTGGGGGAAATGGTGAGCAGGTCACACCCGGCTAGCTCAGTAATTTCGCCGATATTGCGGAAGCTAGCCCCCATCACTTCAGTGTTGTAGCCAAACTTTTTGTAGTAGTTGTAGATTTCAGTTACCGAGAGCACCCCCGGATCTTCCTGGGGAGGATACTCGTCGCGACCGGTGTCTTTTTTGTACCAGTCCAAAATGCGGCCAACAAAAGGAGAGATCAACGTGATCCCGGCTTCGGCGCAGGCGATCGCCTGGTGGAGGCCAAATAAAAGAGTGAGATTACAGTGGATGCCTTCTTTCTCTAGCACTTCGGCGGCTTTGATGCCTTCCCAAGTGGAGGCAATTTTAATCAGTACTCGTTCCGGGGAAATGCCAAACTCGTCGTACTGCTGAATAATTTCGCGGGCCGTCGCGATGGTGCCCTCAGTGTCGTAAGACAGCCGAGCATCTACTTCGGTGGACACTCGACCAGGAATAATGTCGAGAATTTTGCGGCCAAAGGACACCGCCAATCGTTTAAGGGCCAGATTAGCAATATCTTTCTCTGACGCCTCAGACCCGGCATCGGCCTTGGCTTTGAGTAAGGTATCGTCGACAATTTCATAGTACTGGGGCATTTGCGCCGCCGCCGTAATCAGAGACGGGTTAGTGGTAGCGTCCCTTGGGGTGAATTGTTCGATAGCTTGGATATCGCCGGTATCAGCGACCACCACGGTCATTTGTCGAAGTTGCTCTAGCAAGCTGGCCATAATCTTCTCCTGAAGCTAAGGGGGCAAGGCTGTTCACATTGTAAGCAGGGGGTCAGAGGGCGTCATCTACCCTTAAGGAAGGGTACTAAAGGATTACAAAAGATTTTGTTGCTAGTGCGAAACTATGCTTTCCTAAACGTTTTTTTAACGTTTTAGCCGGAGGATAGGAGGATTACAGGGTATCACGATCAGCCAGGGTAGGATGAAGCATCAGGAATTTAGGCTTCGCCCCAAGACTCAGGGGCTCGACAAAGGCTGAACTCGCAGAACATCCCTAAGGGCGCCAGGCGGCAGGACCAGAATTCAAGAGGCTGGAAAACCTGAGGCCAGGCTTTCCCAGTTCGATCTACCTTCTCGTTGACACAGTTTGACCAAACCTTGGCATGATAAGGAGGATTTCCTGGGGAGCAAACCTAAAGGCTATGCTGACTTCCTTTTGGCAACAGCTAACACTTGCAAATTTCAGCTTTGACCAATGGCGACAGGTGAGCATTTTGCACCGACTGCTGGCCCCACTGCGACGGTGGCGCCAGGGCAGTTGGCTCCTGCAGTGGGCCGATTGGATTGGCCTGGCCATTGTGGTGGTGCTGTATGCTTTGGCGCCCTATGTTTCCACCACCCTGATTGGGGTACTGATGCTGGCGGCGGCAGCCCTGTGGCTGCTGCTGACGGTTACTGACGAGGCAGGTGTTGGAATCACGCCGGTCCACATTGGGGTGGCGGTGTATTGGGGGGTGATGGTGCTGGCGACGGCCCTGTCTCCGGTGCGGGGGGCGGCCCTGAGTGGTTTGATTAAGCTCACCCTGAATATTTTGCTGTTTTTGCTGATCGCCCGAGTGGCTCGCCATCCCAGAGCCCGGAGTCTATTGATTTTGTCGTATATTCTGACCTCGCTGCCGGTGTCAGTCTTTGGGTTGCGGCAGTACTTTTTTGGGGTCACGGCGTTAGCCACCTGGATGGATGCGGAGT
>SLIY01000127.1 GCA_007135385.1 Leptolyngbyaceae cyanobacterium CSSed165cm_216 | reverse complement strand
GAATTTCAGGGAAACAGTTCCCTAGTTCCCCTGGGGTCAACTCCAAATCAGGCTGGTTAAAGCCTGGGGTGTCCGCCAAAAACCCTCCCCCTGGCAGCTCAAACAGTTCCACATGGCGGGTAGTGTGGCGACCTCGCCCAAGCTTGCCGGATACCGCCCCCGTCCGCAGAGTGGCCTGGGGGATCAGCTGATTAATCAGACTTGATTTGCCCACCCCGGAAGGACCAGAGACCACCGTAATTCGACCTTGCAGTTGAGGCTTTAATACCCCTAGGACATCCCCCGCCTGCACACTCATCACCATGGCCTCGTAGCCCCACTGGGCCAATCGCGCTTGCCACCGCTGCCGCTCCGCTAGGGATACCAAATCTTGTTTATTTAGGCACAACCTCACCGCTAGCCCTGTGGCCTCGGCTTTGACCAGAAACCGACTCAGTTGCTGAGGATCCAGCTCTGGTTCCGCCAATGCAAACATCAGTAACAGTTGGTCCGCATTGGCCATCGGTGGTCGATCCAGCATCGTCTGGCGGGGATAGACCGCTGCGATCGCCCCGCGCCCACCCGCCCAATCTGGATCGTCGACTCGCACCCGATCCCCTACCATGACCTGCTGGCCAATTTTCTTAAGCCGCGATCGCCGGGTGCAGAGCAACTGCTGAGCTGTCTTCAGCCCAGTCACCCCGGCATCCTCAGTCGAGCCCGATCGCTGACCAGAGCTAACCTGGGGTTCAATCTGCACCTGATAGAAATTTGCTTGCACAGCTACCACCACTCCCCAGACCTCGTCTCCAAATTGGGGCACTGGTGAGCCGTGGGGCAGAAAAGTCTTCATAGACTAGTTAGCCCGCCGCACTTGCAGCGCAAAATAGCCTGCACAATCCTGCAAGCTTTCAATCACATGGCCTTCCATCCGCAAGCTATCCGGTACTTGCTCCACCGGCTCGCCCCCGTCCAGCCACACCTCTAACACAGCCCCCACCGGCATTTTTTCTAACTGTAGCTTGGTGCGCACAAAATTAATCGGGCAGGGGGTACCCCGCAAATCCAACGATGCATCTGGTTGCAGGGTAGCGGCCGAGTCTACAGGGTTCATCCGCGAAATAGCCCCCCTAAAAATCCTTCAATGCCCCCTCGGTTCATTTGCTCCCCTCGAATTTCCGCTAGCTTTTCCACCAGTTCTCGTTCCTCTGGCTTCATCCGCGTGGGGATCTCTACCCGCACCGTAATTAAATGATCCCCCCGACTGACCGGGTTACCTAACTTAGGTACGCCGCGATTGTCTAAGGTCAACACAGTGCCAGGCTGGGTACCAACAGGTACCTCTAGCTCGACTGGGCCATCGACTGTATCAATCTCCAGCTTACAACCCAAAATCGCTTGTAAATAGCTAATCCTGAGTTCCGACAGAATATTGATGCCATCCCGCTTAAAGGTGGCATCCTCGCTGACAAACAAATACACGTATAGATCGCCCGCCGGCCCACCCCGTAGACCCGCATCCCCTTCCCCAGACACCCGGAGCCGAGTGCCATTGTCAACCCCAGCCGGAACTGTAATCTTGAGCTTCTTGGTTTCCTGAGTTTGGCCACTGCCGCCACAGACATCGCAGCGGTCCTCAATTACCTCGCCCGTGCCGCCGCAGGTGGGACAAGCTGATACCTGGGTGAAACTGCCAAATGGCGTGCGCGTGGCTCGCCGTACCTGCCCCGTCCCCCCACAGGTGCCACAGGTGGTGGGGCGGGTGCCAGGCTTAGCTCCACTGCCACTACAAGCACCACAGGTTTCTAAGTGGCTAATTTTGATTTCCTTTTCACCACCAAAAATCGCCTCTTTAAAGTCCAGCTTTAGATCAAGCCGGAGGTCATCACCACGGGTAGGCCCCCGTCGCCGTCCCCCCTGACCCATACCGCCAGAAAACCCACTGAAGAAGCTTTCGAAGATATCAGCAAAACCTCCCATATCCCCAAAGTCTTGATAGCCAGCCGCAGCTGCACCACCGACTCCCGCTTCTCCGAAGCGATCATAACGGGCTCGAATTTCCGCTTCCGAAAGAACCTCATAGGCCCGGTTAATTTCTTTAAAAGTATCCTCGGCACCTGGTTCCTTGTTGACATCAGGATGGTATTTACGGGCTAGGCGGCGGTATGCACGCTTAATCTCATCCTGGTCAGCATTGCGCGAAATACCAAGAATGTCATAGTAATCACGGGCCATAGGGGGCTACCTAGACAACTCCAGCAACAGTCAAACACTCAACTATATTAAATACAACATCCCCCCCTGACCAGGTGGGATACCCGTCCATCGCAAACATCCAGCCTTACAAAATTAATCGATTGCCTCATAGTCCGCTGTAACAGTGGCATCAAGCCCTAAGTCATCCTCCTCATAGCCAGCGGTGGTATCGTCTTCATAGGCTGAAGCTGGGATTTGCATATCCAGGTCTTTTTCCGCTTCTGTGTCCCGATACAGGTCAGAGCCAACAGTAAATAATGCTGATTGCAACGCATCAATGTAGCCCTGGAAGGCTTGAGGCTGGATATCGGGATCATGGGTTGCCACCCGCAATTGGCTGGCTTTCTCTTCCAAGCTGGCCTTAGCCGCTTCGTCCAAGGATGCCCCATGATCCCTCAGGGTGGCTTCGTAGCTGTAGAACAGGTTATCCGCTCGATTCACTAGTTCAGCCAGAGCTCGGCGACGGTTATCTTCATCGGCAAAGATCTCAGCTTCCTGGCGCATTCGTTCTACTTCACTGGTGCTGAGCCCACCTGTGCTAGTAATACAAATACTCTGAGCCCGCCCAGTACCTTTGTCCAACGCTGAAACCTTCAGAATGCCGTCAGCATCGATCTCGAACGACACCTCAATTTGGGGAATACCTCGGGGGGCGGGGGGAATCCCCGTCAACTCAAACTTACCAAGGCTCTTATTATCCTTCGCCATGGCCCGCTCTCCTTGGAGCACATGGATCTCCACGGAGGTTTGACCATCGGTGGCGGTGGAAAAGACCTGGGATTTACTGGTGGGAATCGTCGTATTGCGCTCAATCACCTTGGTAAAGACCTCCCCTAGGGTCTCAATCCCCAGGGACAAGGGCGTCACGTCTAGCAACAGCAAATCCTTGACTTCGCCCCCTAAAACCCCAGCCTGAATGGAGGCCCCCAAGGCGACCGCTTCGTCTGGATTCACAGAGCGATCGGGAGCCTTGCCATTAAAGTAAGTGCTAATCGCCTGTTGCACGGCTGGAATCCGGGTGGAACCACCGACTAGGAGAATTCGATCAATTTGATTAGGCCCCACACTGGCATCTTTCAAGGCTTGTTTGACCGGTTCCAGGGTGGCTTTGACTAGGTCAACGGCCAGTTGCTCAAACTGGGAGCGGGACAGGGTCATCTCTAAGTGTTTGGGCCCCGACTCATCGGCTGTGATAAAGGGCAAGTTAATGGGGGTTGACGCCATATTGGACAGCTCGATTTTGGCCTTTTCAGCGGCCTCGCGGACCCGTTGCAGGGCTATGCGATCGGCGGAAAGATCAATACCCTCTTGGTTCCGAAATTCAGCTGTCATCCACTCCACGATGACGTTGTCAAAATCGTCTCCTCCCAAGTGGTTGTTGCCAGCGGTGGCTTTTACCTCAAAAACGCCATCCCCCAGCTGCAGAATAGACACGTCAAAGGTGCCACCCCCCAGGTCAAACACCAACACCATTTGGTCTTGGTCCTGTTTGTCTAGACCATAGGAGAGAGCTGCTGCCGTGGGTTCGTTGATGATCCGCAGCACATCTAACCCAGCAATGGTACCTGCATCTTTCGTAGCCTGCCGTTGGGCATCCGTAAAGTAAGCTGGCACGGTGATTACCGCTTGGGTGACGTCAGTGCCCAGATAAGCTTCCGCATCCTGCTTCAGTTTTTGCAGGATCATGGCGGAAATTTCCTGGGGGGTGTAAACCTTGTCGCGGATCTGGACATCTACGGTGTTGTCCCGACCACTAGTGCACAAATAGGGAACTCGGCTACGTTCGATCTCGGTGTCATCCCAGCGACGACCAATGAACCGCTTGATGCTATACACCGTATTCTCAGCATTGGTCACAGCTTGCCGTTTCGCGAGTTGGCCAACCAGGCGATCGCCATTCTTACCGAAGCCAACAATACTGGGCACGGTGCGACCGCCCTCGGTGCTGCTAATGACAACGGGCTGTCCGCCCTCGAGCACGGCCACACAGCTATTGGTGGTTCCTAAGTCGATGCCGATTACTTTACCCATAGTCCACGGTGCTCAACTAAAAAGTTATGTAGTAGATGTCCAAAGCCACTGGCTGATAGTGCTGCTTTAGCAGTGCCAATGGGGTTAGGATGCCCGCTTACCCCAGTAAAGTTACGCACCAGGTCGAACTTAACCCATGGCTACACTTTGACACCCGCTCTATGTAGCCATATAGCCCTTCCCCCTACTCGGAAGCCGGCGTTTGGTCAGCGCTAGCTACCTCAGCTCCGTCTTCTGGAGGAGCAGCTACCTTAACCATGGCGTGGCGCAATACCCGCTCCCCAAGCTGATACCCCCGCACAAATTCCTCAATCACGGTGCCGTCGGGGTGGGCAGCGGTCGGTTCGCGCATTACCGCCTCATGGAGAACAGGGTCAAACTCTTGACCTTCGGCTCGCATCGCCGATACGCCCAACCGCTTCAGGGTCTCTACCAGCTGCTTGTAAACGCTTTGATAACTTTTGTGAATAGTCATCTCAGCTTCAGTCTGGGGCTTAATCTGCGAGCGAGCCCGCTCGAAATTATCGACAACGGGTAAGAGCTCAGTAATCGTGTTCCCCTTAATCTGACCTTCTAACTCTTCCTTCTCTTTACTGGTGCGCTTGCGATAGTTCTCAAAATCAGCCGCAATCCGCATGGACTGGCTGGCCCGTTCCTCAAGTTGGGCCTTAAGTCCGGCTATCTGCCGCTCTAAGTCGGCGATCGCCGCACTACTTTCGCCATCCGGCTCAGCTGGTGTGGCAGGAGCCGCACTCTCTTCTCCAGTCTGATCAGTCGCACCAGCAGCGACATCATTGATCACCCCATCAAAGTCAATATCTACATTCGCGTCTTCTACCCGTAACTCTTGATCATCTTGTGGAGAAGGTGCCTGATAGTCTTCAGTTTGATGCATTTCGTCAACCATGCTGATCTGTAACCAACTCCATAAACTCAACAAATCAATTGGAACAATGGCCCAACTTTACCCTAAGCGGTAGGGATCTTGTCTTCGGTTTGCCCTACCTACACCGCCCCAATTCTATCGCCTATTCCCCCATCCGCCTGCCCCCATTCTCCGGATTCACGGCCAGGTATGGTGTCAGGTCGTCGGTTTCACTACTTTGTTAGCCTCATGATGCAGATAGATTTAGGTGAGATAGGGGTATCATCGAAACTAGACAGGGTGAACATTCAGGCCCACAGGCAGTACCCATTACGTGCAGTGCAAGCCACCCTTAGGATTTGAGCCTCAGGGTCGTGGTCCCGCAGCGGTCTCTAGGTAGGGCTCAGTAGGGTACTAAAAGCGTATGCTGGTGCAGAGTATCAGGGTTGCGGTTAGCGACATAATGGTTCGCACAATGGTTCGAGAGTTCGATTCTGAGCATCCAATGGCAGGAACAGAGAGCTGTAGAAATTTATCTGAGGATCAGGTGACCGGCGATTGCGACCCATTAGGTTAGGGCATATTGCATAAAAGCCAGCTTTTGATTTTGGGCCTGTTCTGTTATCAATTCTTAGCGTCAGTACTATGACTAATTCCTCCTCCCCCCGGCGAGCCCTAGTATTACAGCGTAG
>SLIY01000243.1 GCA_007135385.1 Leptolyngbyaceae cyanobacterium CSSed165cm_216 | reverse complement strand
TCATTAACGCCAGCCAGTTCCACGATAAAGGGGTCAGCGGGCAAGGGGGTGTCTGCCGCAGGCTGGTCAGCGGGTAACTGTACCTCGATCAGGCTTTCGCTGCCCAGGGTCATGGTAATCATCACAAAAAAGGCCAGAATTCCCATCATCACGTTCAGCATGGGAATCAGATCCACCTGAGGCAGTTTGGCGTTTTGTTGCTGCTTAAACCGCATAGACGCTACCGGGGTTCTGTTGAGACCGGGCTGCTGAACTCGCCACGATGGGCTTGGTCAGTGGCCAGCAGGGCGGGTTCGTACCAGTATTGACGGTAGATCAGTTCCAGTTCGTTGCCTGCGTCGGAAAAGTAATCCATTTGTTGGGCCTGGAGCGACACCATGACCCGAAACACCAGCAGGGCCAAAATCGCCACCACCATCCCAGCGGCGGTGGTAATCAGGGCTTCGCCGATACCCGCTGCCGCGGCGCTGGCCTGTTCGCCGGTGCCACCACCGCCAATATTGAGGTTACTAAAGGTGGCGATCAAACCCGTGACTGTACCCAACAGCCCCAGTAGGGGGGCAACGGCCACAATGGTTTCAAGGATTTTATCCCCCTTGCGCATTTTCACAAACTCGCGATCGCCCGCTGTTTCCATCGCTAGTCGAAAGGTTTCAGGGGAGGGTTGCTTTAGCCGCAGGGGGGCTAGCAGAAACCGACCAATGGGGATATCTTGGGACTGGACTGCGATCGCCGCCGCCTGACTCAAGTCGCGCCGCGATGCCTCCAGCACCTGATTCACCACCTGCCCTTCCCGCTTCAGCAGCTGAGTCCAAAATAGGCCTCGCTCTAAGGCTGTGGCGATGGTCAGCACTGAACAGCCCATAATCGGCACCATGACAGGGCCGCCCCGGGCTAAAAAGTCGAAAACGGTGGTCATAGGCTGGATCTACGGTACAGGTAAAAGGTGGGCGTTGAAAACTCAGGACAGTTGAAAATTAGGACAGTGGAGGCTTGGTGGCGCATGGGGAGATGATCTCCTTAGCCCCTACCCCATTCTCGATCTAGATTTATCCCTTTACAACAATAAGCCGACCACACCGCAAACGACATGGGGGAAGGGACAGAAATTCATAGGGTCAACCATCATCCTGGTGGCCCGGGGGGGCAGACCGCTCCATCCCTGGCGATGGGGCCTCACCGTCTGGGGCCGTGGCCCAGTTAGCTCGCCGCTCATGCCAGGTGAGATTGCCGTCGGCCCCGACGTTAACCAACACTGTCTCAAAGGTGGCGCCCTCGATGGTCAAGCCTCCCACAATCTCACATTGAAACCGGTCCCCTGGTTGGTTAGGGCGATACTTCGCCGTGCCACAGTCCACCAAGACCGATTGGCCAAAGGTCTGAAACAATCCCTGTTGGATCGTCTCCTCCACCCTGGGCAGGTTCAGCATCACCTTCGAGTTGGGCACCTCCCAGGTGAGGGTGCCCTGGGGGTCCGGCTGGGTGACGTGAATGGTAAACCTGTCCCCAGAGGCTAACTCTCCCACACATTGAAACGCCGCCCCCGGCTGGGGGATTACATCCCTGGGGCAGTGTACCTGCTGCAGCACCAGTCGCCGCCCCTGCCGTTCGATATCGGCTTTCAGGGTAGCTTCTATGTCAGCGGTATTGAGGCGATCACCGCAGGCCCCCAGCGCCAGTCCTCCCAGTCCTAATATCGCTGTCGTTAGTCTACGCAGAAGAACCATCGGTGGGTTTACACAATGTGGGTTAGGGTGTTTTAACTAAATATTTATCCAGAGTTTGACGACAACAGGCCCAATGGGCAGAGTTCGCGACTTCAGAAGGGACGTTTATTTAGTTGGGATACTCTTAGCCGATCCAGCCCAGATACACGGCCCAAGGGAGTACCAAAAACCCCAGGGCGATCGCCCCAGCCAACGTCAGACTGATGCTGTAGGCGGCTGGCCGTATCCCTGCCTGTAGGGCCCCGATCGACTGAAAAGCACTCCAGATGCCGTGGCGCAGGTGCAGCCCCAACAAACCCAGCACCATCGAGTAACCCAGGGTGTAGGGCAACTTGTGAAACACCTCCACCACCAGCCGGGCCAGGTCCCGCACCGTTTCCCCGTTCAAATCAGTGGGGTAATAGGGACCAAACTTAAACGTCGCTAGGTGAGCCACCAAAAACCCCGCTAACACCGTGCCGCTAATGATCATTGTGCGGGAACTCACGGACTGGTAGCTGTCCTTCCCGACTGACTGATAGATCTGGTAATGGTCAGCCCTGGCCCGGCGCTTGCCGACATAAATTTCAACCCCAATCGCCCCGTGCAGCAGCACCGCCACTAATAGCACCCCCTCTATGGCATAGAGCAAAGGACCAAAACTGGCTAAATGATGGGCATAGGCGTTGTAAGGCTGACGCCCCAAAAACAGCAATAGATTGCCCAACATATGCACCAGCACAAACGTGGCCAGGGCCAGGCCAGTCACCCCCGTCAGTAGCTTTTTGCCAATCGCCGACCGATAAAACCGTAACAGCGGCGATCCTGTGACCGGCGGCGTCTCTGATGCCTTAAGCATGGGGGTCATGGGCCTGTATCTCCATTACTGCTTTGATCCTATAGCAAGAACGGAGGACGGAGGGCGGAGGGGGGAGGACGGAGGACGGAAAAATCAAAATTCTCATCATCATCGAATCACTCTCTTGACCACTCCCCACCTGGGCAAACACACCGATTTGCCCCTACGCTATCCCATCCCGTTCGGCTAAGCGCAGTCGAAGTCCACCTCCCCACAGACTAAAACTCAGCCTCCAGACAATAGACCATAAGGCTCAGTTCAAGGGCGAATCAAAAATCGGTATAGTAATGACTTGCAAATAATGATGGGACAAGACTAATGGCGCGGCTGGCACTGTTGAGCGTATCGGATAAAACCGGGCTGGTGGAACTGGCTCAAGCCCTGGTGAGCGAGCTGGGGTTTGACCTGATCAGCAGTGGTGGTACTGCCAAGACCTTGGCTGAGGCTGGTATCCCGGTGACCAAGGTGTCTGACTATACGGGCTCCCCTGAAATTTTGGGGGGGCGAGTCAAAACGTTACATCCCAAAATTCACGGCGGTATTTTGGCCCGGCAAGACCTGCCCGAGGACCAAGCTGATCTGGCCGACAATGGCATCCGTCCCCTGGATTTGGTGGTGGTTAACCTGTATCCCTTCGAGCAGACCATCGCCAAAGATGGGGTCACCCTGGCCGAGGCAATCGAACAGATCGACATTGGTGGTCCGACCCTGCTGCGGGCTGCCGCCAAGAACCACCGCTACCTGACGGTGCTGTGCAACCCCGCTCAATATGGCAACTATCTCGAGGCCATGCGGTCTCACCAGGGGGATGTACCCCTGGGGTTCCGTCAGGCTTGCGCCAGGGCAGCCTTCTGGCATACAGCCTCCTATGATCAGGCGATCGCCACTTACCTGACCCAAACCCCTCAGGCTACCGAAGCCCCGGAGACTACTGAGGCTCCGGCCATGCCTGCCCAGTGGGCCTTGACCGGCCACCAGCAAGCGACCCTGCGCTATGGCGAAAACCCGCACCAAACAGCGGCCTGGTACCGTACTGGATCAGTGGCGAGTGGCTGGGCCGGGGCAGAGCAGCTTCAGGGCAAAGCGCTGAGCTACAACAACCTGGTGGATTTGGAGGCCGCCCGGCGAATCATCGCCGAATTTCCGGTGGATCGCCCAGCGGCAGCGGTGCTGAAGCATACCAACCCCTGCGGGGCCGCCATGGGTGACACCCTGGCCAGCGCCTACCAGCGGGCCTACGATGCCGATTCGGTCTCGGCCTTTGGTGGCATTGTGGCCCTCAACCGTCCTATTGATGCCGACACTGCCCAGCACCTGACCGGCACCTTCCTGGAATGTATTGTGGCCCCGGGGTGCAGCACCGAAGCCCAGGGAGTTTTGGCCAAGAAGTCAAATCTGCGGGTGCTGGTGCTGGAGGATTTACACACAGGACCAGCTCGGGACGTCCAGGCGATCGCGGGGGGCTTTCTGTTGCAAACCCCTGACACCTATCGGGACGACCCCGCCACCTGGCAAATGGTGACTGCAGCCCAGCCCACCGCCAGTGACCTGGCGGAAATGCTGTTTGCCTGGCGGCTGGTCAAGCATGTGAAGTCCAACGCCATTGTGGTCACCAACCATCAGCAAACCCTCGGTATTGGGGCCGGCCAAATGAACCGGGTGGGGTCTGTCAACATTGCCCTGACCCAGGCCGGAGCGAAAACCCAGGGGGCGGTTTTGGCCAGTGACGGCTTCTTTCCTTTTGAAGATTCAGTGCGAGCCGCCGCCGCCGCTGGGATTCGGGCCATTGTCCAGCCGGGGGGCAGCCGCCGCGACGATGATTCGATTAAAGCGGCCAACGAGCTAGGACTGATCATGGCAATGACGGGGGTCAGGCATTTTTTGCACTAATCAAGGCAGGCCGTGCCTGACCCAGTGCTGCCCACCGTGTCATCAATATCCCCTCTCCTAGGACACCTGTCCCATGTCAGATGTCTTCATCTCCTACTCCCGTACCGATCAACACTTTGTGCAAGTGCTACACCAGGCGTTGATGGCCAGCCAGTACGACGCCTGGGTGGATTGGGACAATATTCCGCTCACCGCCGATTGGTGGCAGGAAATTCAGGTGAGCATCGAAGCCGCGCACATGTTTATTTTTGTGATCAGCCCAGATTCGCTGGTTTCAAAAGTGTGTTTGCAAGAGGTGGACTACGCCGCGACCCACCATAAGCGGCTGATGCCGATTGTGCACCGGGATGGATTTGCCCAGAACCAGGTGCCTGCGGTTTTGCGGCGGCACAACTGGCTTTATTTTCGTCACACCGATGACTTTGATACCGCCTTTCAGGCCCTAGTGGAAGGGTTGGACACTGACCTAGACTACGTCAAGCTTCATACTCGGCTATTGGTGCGATCGCGGGAGTGGCAAACCCACCATCAGACCGAAGACTATCTGCTGTGGGGCCAAGACCTAGAAACCACCGAAACCTGGCTAGCCGAGGCCAGTGAAAAATCCCCCAGCCCCACCCCCCTGCAGCGGTCTTTTGTGTCCCACAGTCGTCAGGCCGAAACCCGGCGACAGCAGCAGCAGCGACGTCGGCTGCGGCGCTTCGGTATCAGTGTTTCCATCCTAGCGGCCCTGGCCCTGGCTGCTGCTGCGATCGCCTGGCAACAGCGGCAGCGGGCGATCCAGCAGAGTAATCTGGCCGAGCAACAGAGCAAACTGGCTTTTGCCCACCAACTGGCCGTCGAAGGCCAAACCCTGACCCAAAGCCAATTGCTGAGTCAACAACAAGCTCGCATGGGCACCGCCGAAACCAGCCTGGCCTTTGGCTTAGCTAGTCTGCCCCCAGACTTAGCTCTCCTGCTGGGGCAAGAAAACCCACGGCAAATTACCTTTAGCCCCTCCCGGCAGTTTGTGGCCGCGATCACCGAAACCTTTGACCTGCGAGTATGGCATATTCCCAGTCGGGGCACAGCCTTAGCCTGGGGGACTGTGGTCGATGTGGCCGATGTGGGCTTTAGCCCCGACGAAACCCTGCTGACCGTGGCCACCCGCGATAGTGTCTTGCATATCTGGGCCATCGACGACGATGACTATACCAAAGTCGCTGCCCTGACCGGGCATACCGCTGGGCTAACCGATACCGCCTTTAGCCCTGATGGTCGCTGGTTGGGCACAGCTAGTGAAGATGGCACTGTGCGCTTATGGAATCTGGCCGAAATTCTGGAATCCCCAATGCGGCAACCTCCCCAAATTCGGCACAACCGACCCATTCGCAGCCTCACCTTTAGCCCTGATGGGCAACACATCCTCACCGGTAGCGACG
>SLIY01000088.1 GCA_007135385.1 Leptolyngbyaceae cyanobacterium CSSed165cm_216 | reverse complement strand
GTCCTGGCTGAAGTGGTTTATATCAGCCAGTTTCGGACATCTAGGGCCGTTTCGGTCACGGCATGTCCGTTTTCCTTATCTTCATCCCCTTAGGCCACCGAGAACTTCCCACTGTCCAGTTTATGAAGAAGATAATTGCAGTTGTCGGTGCCACGGGTGCCCAAGGGGGAGGATTGGCGCGAGCGATCCTTACCGACCCAGATAGTCCATTTCAGGTCAGGGCGCTAACCAGGAACCCCCAGTCAGACAAAGCGATCGCACTGGCTAAAATCGGTGCAGAGGTGGTTGAGGCCGATCTAGACGACTTAGAGAGTTTGAAGCAGGCCTTTCAGGGTGCCTATGGGGCTTACTGCGTCACCAACTTCTGGGAACATTTCTCACCGGCAAAAGAATTGTCCCAGGCGGCTAACCTGGCTGAAGCCGCAAAAGATGCCAAGCTAGAGCATGTCATTTGGTCTACGTTGGAAGACACCCGCGAGTGGGTTCCCATTCATGATGACCGCATGCCAACCCTGATGGAGAAGTATAAAGTACCTCACTTTGATGCCAAGGGTGAAGCGAATCAATTTTTTACTCAGCGTGGCGTGCCCACAACCTTCATGTTGTCCTGCTTCTACTGGGAAAACTTCATCTACTTCGGCATGGGGCCTAAGCGGGGGGAGGATGGTAAGCTGGCGATCGCATTTCCCATGGGAGACAAGCCGCTATCCGGTATTGCTACAGAAGATATTGGCAAATGTGCCTATGGCATTCTGAAGCAGGGAAGCGAGTACATCGGTCAAACTATTGGCATTGCGGGTGAGCATTTAACTGGAGCGGAAATGGCGGCGGCCCTTGGTCAGGTCATTGGGGAAGAAGTGCAGTACAACGACATTTCGGCCGATGTATATCGCAGCTTAGGCTTTCCTGGAGCTGAAGATCTGGGTAACATGTTCCAGTTTAAGCGAGACTTTAATGAGTATTACTGCGGTGCCCGTAATCTTGAAAAATCACGGATTCTCAATCCTTCGCTAGAGAGTTTTGATCAGTGGCTGACCCGAAACAAAGAGAATATCCCCATTGAATAGAGGCCTTCATCTCAGGATTTGTAGCGGGAAGGATTGGGCATAAGGCTCTTAGCCATGACCGGGTTAATTAAGGCCAATAGGGTGACGGCTACCCCTTCTGGTCGCTGTGGGAGAATGTGCGCTCCTGGTGGGAAGTGCGCCGCCTGCCCAATGTGCTGATGGTGCACTACGCCGACCTCAAGGCAGACCTGCCCAGCCAGATGCGCCGCATTGCCGAGTTTCTCGAAATCTCCGTTGACGAGGCCCAGTGGGACACGATAGTGGAGCACTGCACCTTCTGACAACCAAGACGGCCTAAAGACTCAATCGTGAACGACGAAACCCATGACAGTTAATCAAGTTGATAGACGTGCTTTTCCGTCAGACACATGGCAATACCTTTTTCGTAGTAGGCGGCTTCGTTGATAAACACGGGATATACTGTGGAGCTGCCTTGATAGGGAATGGTTTCCTGCTCAAAGGTGAGAAATAGCGGATCACCTGGTGCTAGGGGTGCATAGTCTTGGAATTGACGGTGGGGATGGATCATCGCCAGGATGTTTCCGGCCTCATCCCTGGGATAGTCGAGGGTACCGACATATTGGTAGATCACCATTTGGGTGGGAGGTTCAATCCTTTGACCCTTAACTCGCTAGCAGATTCCGCAGGGGTTTGGCCATCCAGTTCAGCCCCACCCGCACCTGGTGGGAGAAGGTGGGCATGCAGAGAAACCGGCCTTTGTTGCGTTTCGATGGCCATTTCGTTAGCCGACCTTGGTGATCTAGGTCATGGCTTCAGCCGATAGCATAGTTCACGGTTGATCGCTTGCTGATTGATCTCTCGCTACAATAGGCGACGTACTGATCACACGGATGCCCTATGAAACGGTTGCTGTTTGTTCTGGTTCTATGCCTGGCCCTGATTGGTTTTCCCACCCAGGCCTGGGCCCACCAGGTCGAGACCTTTTTCACCCTGGGTGACCAACTGGAATTTCAGTCGATGTTTAGCACGGGTGAGCCCTTTGCTGGCGCAGAGGTAACCATCCATGCCCCCAACAATTCCAACCAACCCTGGCTAGCCACCTCCACCGATAGCCAGGGGCGCTTTACATTTGTACCCGATGAATCCATTCCCGGTGATTGGGAAATCGCCATCGAAGACAGTGACGGTGACCAAAGCCACGCCGACTACTGGACCGTGCCTGTGGGTGACAAAGGCATCATCTATGACGGCATTGTGCTAGACGCCACAGAAGACCAGCACTATCAGTTTGCCTCTGTCATGGGACCGATAGCTATGGCAGTCGGGGCAAGCTTAAGCTGGGCGTTATATCAGCGGCTACGGCGACTAGTGTAGGCCCCAAGAAATCCAGCGGGAGCTGTCCGCTATGGGGCTATCCGTACCGCGATGCCGCACCAGGTGCAAATTAGTGCCTCCCAGTTCAGCTTCTTGCAGGTCGGTGTTTTCCACCCAGGCGCTAATCAGGTTGGCATGGGTGAGATTAGCCCCGCTCAGGGCCACCTCGCGCAAAATTGCACCGCGCAGGTCAGATTGCTCTAACTCGGCGGTACGTAGGTCCGCATAGCTGAGGTCTGCCCCAATTAAGCTGGCCCGACTGAGGTCAGCCCCGATCAAGTTGATGTGCTTCAGGTTGGCCCCACTGAGGTCGACCCCGGTTAGGTCGGCATCGGTCAGGTTGGCGCGTTCTAGGTTGGCCCGAGACAAATCGGCCCCACTGAGGTCGGCTTGGGAGAGGTCAGCCCCACTGAGGTCAATGCCGCTAAGATTGGCCCCACGTAGATCAGCACTGTGGAGATGCAACCCGGAAAAGTTGCGATCGCCTTGATTGTACTCGTGCAAAAACTGTTGAATATCCATGGCGTACAGCCTCCGCAATTTAACGAGGGAAGCCTTAACCTGCAACTGACATCATTGCCATCAACTCAGCCCCAACTGGAGAGGTCTAGCTGACAAAGTGCTGTGGATCCTCAAATTGGGCCTCAATCATTCTGTAGTTAAGGCTATATCCATTGTCCCTTAGGGCTGGATGGGGTGGGGCTGAAGTTCATAGAATGCAAGCTTGGCGGAGCAGGGATCAAGGAAAACACTGACTTCAGCGACATGATCAGAGCTGACGTGCTATGATTGTTAAGTAATGATAAGCATTCTCATCTAGCGTTTTAGTCCTAAGTTTCGGCCTGTGGGCCTTGGCTTATAAGTTGTACGTTGGGTGGGTTAGTGATTTTGGCTGGCGGCCACACTGCTCACCTGTTTTTCCCTCTACGGGAAAATTAAAACTGGATTGTCGCTAGACATGGCTCAGAAGTTGGCCTGGGGGCTCACTAGTGGCCTCCAGGTCTGTTTTGAGTTGGCATCAAATATTGACTTTGTGGAGATTATTCCTTGACTGCAACGATTGAGCCTTCGTCCGCTCGGATATCGGACGCGATTCTGGATCGCCCCTTGACCCTGAAACAGGTGATTCAGACGATTCCTAAAGTTTATTTCCAAAAAGATCCCCGCAAAGCTTGGTTTTCGGTGTTGCTCAGTGTGGTAGCTGTAGCCCTAGGCTATGGCGCGATCGCCCTGTCTCCCTGGTTTTTGCTGCCAGTGGCCTGGTTTCTGACCGGCACTGCTCTAACCGGTTTTTTTGTGATTGGCCACGACTGCGGCCACCGGTCCTTTGCCAATCGGCGTTGGGTGAATAATTGGTTGGGCACGGTGATGCTGCTGCCACTGATGTATCCCTTCCATAGCTGGCGGCTGTTGCACGATATCCATCACCGCCATACGAATAATATGGATATCGATAATGCCTGGGCTCCTTGGCCTGAAGACGATTACACCAACGCCAACCGGGCCTTGCAGTGGATTTACCAGGGCATGCGAGGCTGGCTCTGGTGGCTGGCATCGGTGGCCCACTGGGCGGTGCTGCACTTTGATCTACGGAACTTTGAGCCCCGCGATCGCAAAAAGGTCACCCGCTCAATTTTGGCGGTAGCGTTGTTTGCCGCTGTCTTTTTCCCTGCCCTGTATTGGCTGGCTGGTCCCTGGGGGATTGTCAAGTACTGGCTGATGCCCTGGCTGGGCTATCACTTTTGGATGAGCACTTTTACCCTGGTGCACCATACTATTCCCGAGATTCAGTTTCGCCCCGGGGAAACCTGGAATGAGGTCGAGTCACAGCTCTCAGGTACCCTGCACTGTGACTATCCCCGCTGGGTAGAGGTGCTGTGTCACGATATTAACGTCCATGTTCCCCACCATGTTTCAGTGGGTATTCCGTCCTATAACCTGCGACCGGCCTATGCTTCGCTAAAGCAGCATTGGGGGCCGCTAATGAAGGAAACTCGCTTTTCCTGGGACTTGATGCGCACCATCACCCAGCAATGCCATATCTACCATCCCGAGCAAGCCTACCAACGGTTTCGGGACATAACTCATAAATCACGCTAGAAAAGCCCTATCCCCCTTGGGGAGAGCTGTACCGGCCCAGGATCCCTGGGCCGGTTTTGTTTATGCCTTGTTTAAGGTCAAGGACAATTGGTAAACTGCGACACCTAAAACCGCAGTTGTCGTCGCGCCCCCCAAAATCATGATTAGGTTCAAAGATAATTAGTTTGGTTTAAGTCAGCCCCGGGATAACTGAGACACTAGGGCATCGTGGTTTCCCTGGTCTCGCCAAAGCTCCCCAGGTATCCCGAGTACGATCGCTGACTCAACTTGACGTGGTATTCCGGTGCTCTCTTCGCTCATCTCCACTTTCATTCCTCACATCCTGTTGCGCAACTCACTATGGCCATCTTGTCTCGTCCGTTGAAAACCCTAGCCGCTACGGCAGCAGCAATGGTCACTGGCCTGGCTCTGGCCCCCGAAGCTCTGGCCCAGCAGTTTGATCAGCAACCCATTGACCCGGACCGGGTGGTGGCGATCGCCAGCCCAGTGAGAGATGGGGCCTTCCACAACCTAATGATTTTAGAGCAGGTGCCGAATCAGCGACAGTGCTGGCAAGAGCAACGGCAGGGGGATGGGCCGGTGGTGGTGGACCCCCTGCTGGTGAATTTTGACTTTACCGGGGCCTGCAAACGCAAAACCGACAGTAACGGCTATTCGGTGCGGGTGAATGGGGAAGATCTGGGGGTGCACTACCGGTTGGAAATTTCCACCCGGCAAAACGATCTGGTGCTGTTTGCCCGTCATACCCGCGATCGCAGTCAGCCGCCGATTGAAATTGGCCGTACCCATGGCCGCGCCGATGGGTTTCTACGCTTTCGGCTCAATCCTGGCTGGCAGTTGGCCCGCCGGATTTACAACGGCCAGCCCTTGGGCCACATTTACCTGAGCCACGATGGCCCGATGAATGTGGCCACCGCCACCCGTGGTGCTGGGGAGTCTGGGCCGGTAGCCAGTGCCCCAGGGCTGAGCGCCACCATGACCGCCCCGCCACCGGCTTCGCCGCCATCTTCCCCGCCGGCTACGGCCCAGACCCCGGTGTTACAAACGGGGGCCGCCAATGCTGGCAACCACTTCCGGGTGATCGTGCCGATCGGGGGTCCCGCCACCTTGCCCCAGGTACGCAACATTGAACCCAGTGCGTTTCGCACTACGGTGAATGGGCAGGCGGTGGTGCAGGTGGGACTGTTTAGTGAACGCCAGCGGGCAGACGAGGTGCATCGCCGGTTAGTTAATGCCAATCTGCCCGCCCAAATTCTCAGTGCGGCGGCCCCAGCGGTGGCGGCCACCCCTACCCTCCCCCCTGTGCCCCGAGGCTCCACCATTGTGATGATCGACCCCGGTCATGGCGGGCGCGACCCCGGGGCCATCGGCATCG
>SLIY01000058.1 GCA_007135385.1 Leptolyngbyaceae cyanobacterium CSSed165cm_216 | reverse complement strand
GTGTTCCAGGGGGTAACGCCGTGGGCACAGTTATTCAGGGTGCCGCGAGTGCCAGTGCCATTGGGGCTGTATTTGGTTTTCACCAGGTCGCTGCCCCGCACCGGACCGCTAATCTCCATGGGGGTAAGGCCGGTGATGCGGCGGTTGCGGCCATCCCGCTGTACTTCCCAGGTACCATCGTTTTGCTGACGAATCCGCACCACAGAGACGCCGTGGGCATTGAGTTCTTTCAGCACCTGATCACTGTCGCGGCTACCGTCTGCCTGTAGGGGGACATTGCCTGCATCCAGGGCCTGACCGATGGCCGCCCGGTGCATGTAGCGAGGTTCAATGTACTCGTGGTTCATGACTAACAGGCCATCACGGGAGCTACCTTCGTAGGGATCTCGACCTTCGATCGGGTAGAAGTGCATGCCATCGTGGTGCATACCCACCTGCACCCCTTGATCAGCGCCGCTGTTATCTAGGCTGTAGGCGGGCATACGACCGCTAATCGGTTCGCCCCAGGGGGTGAGGGTACGGGCGGTATAACCGGCGGGCACCTCAATGGTATCGGCCTCACTGACGGGGATGGGAGTGAACCCCAGCATGGGGGTGGCCGCTGCCGCCGATTGAGGCCGCAGGGCGCTGATGGCGGGGCCCGTGAACATGGAGGTCACAGCCAGGGCCAGGCTACCTTTGAGCACCTGGCGGCGCTGCAAGCGGCTCTTGATAATCGACTCAAAGGTAGGATTTTTGGAAGGGTTACACAGGGGCTCGTCCCCATGCTCTAGCTGGTCGGCTGGTAGTGCCCCCTGCAAAATGCGAGCATACTTTGATCGGCGATCGCGCTGATTAGTCATGGTTTAGTCTCCTCTCGGGGTACCCAGGGCTTAGCAAAATAGCCACGCCAAAAAATGGCCCGGATTTGCCCTGGGCGGATGAAATCCGCTCTTACCGTAAGTGAGCTAGGTTATGTGACCAGGAAGACCAGATTATGGGATCGAGAAGCTTGGGTTATAGAAGGGCTAAGGGATAGTTAAGCCAGGTGAATTGCAGCAAAGTGGCTGGCTTGAGGACATGGGTAAGCCCACCCAATTGCCCCGTCGATGTGCTTCAGTATTCGCAGCCGCTATTGCACATCAGCTTCTGGACTTGGGAGAAGCTTAACCAGGTCTAAGAGTATCCCAACTTAAAAACATTCATTTCCAGGACGCGAACCCGGCCCGTTGGGCCGGTCGTATTGAGACTCCGGATAGTATTTAGTTGGAACACTCTAAAGCAACACTCCGGACAGTTTTTGATAGCCAACGGTAGAGTGCGGGTTGCAGGCCCCTTGTCTAGCGGTCTGGTCAACGAGGAATCAAGGGTTTCAGCGCTTGCCCGGAAAAGTGTCCAGACTATTGCTAAAGGCGATTTTCGGCAAATTTCACCAGGCGCAAAATGATTAAGGCTAGCCCTGTGCCCAACAGGCCCAATTGCCATAGCCCCAGTCCGGCAGCAACGCCCACTCCCGCAGACACCCAGACGGCGGTGGCTGAGGTCAGCCCTCGCACCCGGTCTTGACGCAAAATAGCCCCCGCCCCGACAAATCCCACCCCCGTGATCACTCCTTGCAGACTGCGGGGCAGGGCGGTGCCTTCGGCTGCGGCCATGCCGCTTTGAATGGTGGCTGCCATAAACAAAGCAGACCCTAGAGATACCAGCATATTGGTTCTGAGGCCAGCAGCTTTGTGGCTGTATTCTCGGTCTAGGCCGATGAGGGCACCCAAGATAACAGCTATGCAGAGATGCACTGCCACCTCAGACCAGGCAATGGGAGATAGCGAAGTCATAGCAGTCGCGAGATCTGTGGTTTTTCAGGTCGGGTATACCAGTAGGCCCAGGCGATCAGCACAGCCTGAAACGGCAGACGAATCGTCTGAAACCACCAGGTATCTGGAATACCAGCGATCTGAATGTGGTTGATCGCCATGTTGAGATTGGCTGGAAAAACCGCAATAAATAGAGCCACCAGCCCCCAGGCCGAAATCGTTTGCAGGGGTGGCACTAGCAGACCAAAGCCCAACAAAATCTCGATCGCACCGCTGATATAGACCAGGCCAGCCAGGGCGGGGAGAAATCCTGGCACAATGCGAATAAAAGGCTCTGGCTGGGCAAAATGCAGCAAACCAACCACCACCATACAGACGGCCAAAATGCCACGCAGAATGTGTTTGTTGTCTTTGAAAATAGAAACCATAGAGGCTTACCAGGAGTATTAGACCAGTTTCTTAAACTCAAAAACTTGCCAAAGGAGGTAAATGCATCGGCAGCACTGCCCATAAATCAAATCCAAGCTCAGAGTTGATTTAGCTGCACTAGGAGAGATCTACTTGGCAAGCACAAAGTTCACCAGCTTGCCCGGCACCACAATCACCTTTTTGATGTCCTGACCCTCAATGTACTTTTTAGCAATGTCCGACTCTCGGGCGTAGCGTTCCAGGGCCGCCTTGTCAGAGTCGGCGGGCACCTCCAGGGTGCCCCGGGTTTTGCCCATGATTTGAATCACCAGGGTAATTTCATCGGCCACCAGGGCACTGGGGTCAAACTCGGGCCAGGGGGCGCGGTGAATGGAATCCTGGTCACCTAGCTGATGCCACAGTTCTTCTGCCAGGTGGGGGGCAAAGGGGGCCAGCAGCAGCACCAGAGTGTGAATGCCTTCGCGGTACACCGGGGAGTCCTTGCTGTCTGCGTCGTTCAGGGCATTGCTCAGCTTCATTAGCTCCGACACGGCGGTATTGAACTGGTAGTCGCCATCAATGTCTTCGGTAATCGCCTGGATGGCGGTATGGATGGCGCGACGTAGGGTTTTCTCGTCTTTGCTGAGGGTTTCAGGGGTGATCGGGCTCGTCCCTGTGCCGCTGGCACCAACGCTGGCCATGAACTCGGTGACCAAGCGCCACACCCGGTTCAAAAAGCGAAACTGACCTTCCACATCGGCGTCATCCCACTCCAGATCCTTCTCGGGTGGGGCCTTGAACAGAATAAACATGCGGGCGGTGTCGGCCCCGTACTTGGCCAATACCGCTTTGGGGTCCACACCGTTGTACTTGGACTTGGACATTTTTTCGTAGAACACCTCTAGGGCATCGCCGGTCTCGGGGTCCACGGGGTTTTGGGGATCGGCGATCGCGTCTATCGCCACATACTTGCCGGTCTTGGGGTTCTTGTAGGTGACGTTTTGCACCATGCCCTGGGTCAGTAGCCGCTGGAAGGGTTCATCGCAACTCAGCAGACCGCAATCGCGCAGTACCTTGGTAATAAACCGGGAATACAGCAGGTGTAGAATCGCATGCTCAATCCCCCCCACGTACTGATCCACCGGCATCCAGTCATTGGCCTTAGCTGGGTCAAAGGCCTGATCTGGGTTTTGGGCATCGGTATAGCGCAAAAAGTACCATGACGAATCAATAAAGGTGTCCATGGTGTCGGTTTCCCGCCGGGCCGGGCGACCACAGGTGGGGCAGGGCACATTCACCCAATGCTCTAGTTGGGACAGGGGGGACGCCCCGCGTCCCGAAAATTCCACATCCTCGGGGAGGGTGACCGGCAGTTGGTCGTCGGGCACCGGCACAATACCGCACTCGTCACAGTGCACCACTGGAATCGGCACCCCCCAGTAGCGCTGGCGGGAAATTAACCAGTCCCGCAGGCGGTAGTTGGCTTCCCCCTGGCCCTGGCCCTGGGCTTCTAGCCACTGAATTGCCGCCGCCACACTTTCTCCCTCCCCTTTACCCGCAGGCACCCCATCCAGGGGGCCAGAGTTCACCATCACCCCCTCCCCGGGCCAAGCCTCTGTCAGGGTATCGCCCACTAGGGTTTCCCCCTCTGGCTGCACCACCACCGTCACCGGCAGGTCAAACTTGCGGGCAAATTCAAAGTCTCGCTGGTCGTGGGCGGGCACCGCCATGATCGCCCCAGTGCCATAGCCCATCAGCACATAGTCGGCAATCCAGATGGGAATTTTAGCCCCATTCACCGGGTTCACCGCATAGCTGCCGGTCCATACCCCGGTTTTGTCCCGGTCTTCGGCGGTGCGATCGATTTCGCTTTTAGCGGCGGCTTGTTTGCGGTAGTCGTCGACCGTGACCACGCGATCGGGGGCGGTCAGTTTTTCCACCAGGGGATGCTCTGGGGACAGCACCATGAAGGTGGCCCCCCACAGGGTGTCGGGGCGGGTGGTAAACACAGGCAACTCATCCCCAGCTTCGGTGGTAAACACCACCTGGGCGCCGGTGGACTTCCCAATCCAGTTGGCCTGCATGGTCCGCACCCGCTCGGGCCAGCCCGGTAGTTTATCCAGGTCTTGCAGCAGTTCTTCGGCGTAGTCCGTAATTTTCAGAAACCACTGGCGTAGCAGCTTTTTCTCTACCAGCGCCCCCGATCGCCAGGAACGCCCCTCACTATCCACCTGCTCGTTGGCCAGCACGGTTTGATCGATGGGGTCCCAGTTGACGGCGGCTTCTTTTTGATAGGCCAGCCCCATCTCTAGCATTTGAATAAAGATCCACTGGGTCCAGCGGTAATAGTCGGGGGCACAGGTGGCCACCTCCCGCTCCCAGTCGTAGGACAAACCCAGCTCTTGCAGCTGCGATCGCATTTGGTCAATGTTTTCGTAGGTCCACTTCGCAGGGTGAATCCCCCGATCAATGGCAGCATTCTCCGCCGGTAAGCCAAAGGCATCCCACCCCATGGGATGCAGCACCCGGTAGCCCTGCATTCGCCGCACCCGGGCAATCACGTCGGTAATCGTGTAGTTCCGCACATGGCCCATGTGCAGGTTCCCTGACGGGTAGGGAAACATCGACAGGGCATAGAACTTGGGCTGGTCTGCATTTTCCACCGCCTGGTCTAGCCCTTGCTCAGCCCAAGCCTGTTGCCACTTTTTCTCGATGTCTGCTGGGGTATATTTGGACTCCACGGCCATTGGCTCCTACTGTTGCTCTGGTGCAATGTTCCCCATGATAAACGGGAGTGGTGGTAGGAAGTCACTCTGCGTCTGCACCCATTACCCCAAAACCTCATCAGCAAAGCTGGCCCTGCGCATAAACTCAAACGGCCCCGCTAACGACCCCCACAGATGCTCGTGGGTGTCCGGATCACGGCCCCGGTCCCAGCTGACAAACCGGTCGCCGTCGATTTCAAATTCGCTATCGAGGTAGGTGAGCTTACCGTTACGGGTGACCATGCAGGCGTTACCCGGCTCCACGGCCCCTTTAAAGCTATGGCCAGTCCAGTGGACAATCAGGTTGCAGCCAGGGGTCTTTTCAAAGTGGTCGGGGGTGAACTTACTCAGCTGGTCCAGGTTGCGGGAGGCACCGTAGAAGCTTTCCCCCTCTTTGATCATGTAGTTCTCAATCAAAATGTGATCGCCCTGGGGACTGAGCTTCATGCCACGGGCGCGATAGGGTTGCTGGAGCTGAAAGTCGTAGGCTTGCTCAATGTAGAAGCCGGTACCCCCAAGGATCTCAGGGGGCAGGGGGCGCATACAGACCCGAATGTGAGCAAACAGGGGCGGGTTGTCGAAGGCCTGCTGTTGGTTGCTAAAGTCTGCCGCCATCCAGCGGGCCAGGGTATGAACGTCGGTGGCGTGGGTCATGGATGGAGTGGAATGATACAAAACTAACTTTAGTGTACCGGGTAGCGGTAGCCGCCTGGCCCTCCAAAATGGGCTTACGTAGGCAAAAGCTGAAATGCTTCAATCATTTTGGCATTTAGCTGTCGAGTTTGCTGAGCACTTAGCTGTCCCAGTTTTCGAACAACCAGTTGCCGATCAAGGGTAACTACTCGAGTGACCCTAACTTAAGAGGATACGCGCAATCCGGTCATTGGAAACTCCGAATCTGTAACCTCTAGAC
>SLIY01000334.1 GCA_007135385.1 Leptolyngbyaceae cyanobacterium CSSed165cm_216 | reverse complement strand
CACAAATCTGTTTAGCCCAGGCGATCGCATTGTTACTGCTAGCCAAGCGAGGTATCCGTTGTGAGCAACTCTTCCGGCAAAACTCCAGACCTATTCAGCGGGTTTAAAAATGCTGATGGGGTTAATTCTTTGATGCAGTATGTCCATGCCATGAGCCCTGAAACCATCGCTCATCTGTCCAGCCCAGCTTCGACTGAGGTGCAGCAAATGATGGAACACAATATTATCGGTCTCTTGGGTGGGCTGCCCTCCCAGCACTTTGATGTGGAAATTACGACTAACCGTGAAAACCTGGGGCGTCTTTTGGCCTCTGCGATGATGAGCGGGTATTTTCTGCGGGGTGCCGAGCAGCGTATGGCCTTCGAGCATTCCCTGATGGCTGTTGAGTCAACCCCTGATTCTGAGTAAGCTCCTAGTTTTGAGTGAGTGCTTAGTTCTGAGTGAGTCATAGTCAAACACCACCCTTCCTAGGGCAACTCATCCCTGAACATGGGGCCACTGTCAATTGCGATCGCCTGCGGGATGGGGCTGCAAGCTATCCTTTCGCGGCTCCCTACCCGCCTGTCTTCTCTCTCGACCCGGCCAAGCCCTTAGTGACCTGGCCGGATTTTTTACTGGACAGCCTGCGGTCCAGTCTCCTGGCCTGGTATCGTGATCAGGGTCGCCAGCTTCCCTGGCGCAACATCAACGACCCCTATGCCATCTGGGTCTCAGAAATGATGTTGCAACAGACCCAGGTAAAAACGGTAATCCCTTACTACCAACGTTGGTTGCAGCAGTTTCCGGCGGTGACAGATCTGGCCGCCGCTGATCAACAAACGGTACTGAAAGCCTGGGAAGGATTGGGCTATTATGCCCGAGCCCGTAACCTGCACCGGGCGGCCCAGCAGATTATGGATCAGCACCAGGGGCAAATTCCCGCCGACTTTGCGGCCATCACCGCCCTACCGGGCATTGGTAGAACCACTGCCGGGGGCATTCTCAGTGCCGCCTTTAACCTGCCTTATGCCATCCTAGACGGCAATGTGAAGCGGGTGCTGGCTCGCCTGGTAGCCCTGCCAGTGCCCCCCGCTAAAGCGCTCAACCAGCTGTGGCAGATTTCTGAGGAACTGCTTGACCCTCAACATCCCCGCGACTTTAACCAAGCTCTGATGGATTTGGGGGCAACCCTTTGCACCCGTCGCCAGCCCGCCTGCGATCGCTGCCCCTGGCAACGGCACTGCCGGGCCTATAATCTGAATGTTCAGTCGGAGCTGCCCATGTCAGAAACTAAAGGCCCTTTACCCCATAAGCACATTGGTGTTGCAGTCATTTGGAATGACCAGCAAGAAATTTTGATTGACCGTCGCAAGCAGGAGGGACTGCTGGGGGGGCTCTGGGAATTTCCCGGGGGCAAGATTGAGCCCGAGGAAACCATCGAAGCCTGTATTCGTCGGGAAATTGCTGAAGAATTAGGAATTGAGATTGCCGTGGGCGATCGCCTTTGTACCGTCACCCATGCCTATTCCCATTTCAAAGTCACCCTAAACGTGCACCACTGTACCCACCTGAGTGGCGATCCGCAACCGATTGAGTGTGACGAAATCCGCTGGGTCACCCTAGAGACGATTGACGACTACCCCTTTCCCAAAGCCAATAGCCAAATCATTGCCGCCCTACGAGAACACGGTCAAAGCTAGTCTCGGCGGGCAGCATTTACGACAATCTCTATGCTTGCGATTTGTCGGTGTTTCCATCCTCCTGCGCGACAACCCCTACCCTGACCTTGGTAGCCTTGGCGATACGGTTGGCCGAGCATTTGCGGGAGATTATGGCTTAAGGTGAGAAACTATACCCAGTCCAGCTCGGGATCTGGAGTTTTCCTAGAGGCAAAACTTCAGGTCTGGACTTGGATTTGATTTAAATCAATAAAAAGCCGTAAGGGGAGACGACAAGCGGCGCACCCTTACGGTTGGAATACACAAACAGAGCGGGTTTATCAGTTACTCGCTTACTCGCTGTAGATTTTGCGGTAGGGTACAGCAGTGGCGATGTTAATGTCCCCAGTAGACACCCGGGGTGGAGCCGCACCAGAGGCACCAATGCTGCGGGCCATGGATAGGAAGAGGCTGGGGTTGCCCGCCCTGGCCTGCTTGTCTTGGGGCACAAACCGCTTGACCTGAGATTGCCAAACAATTTGAGGGAAGCCCAACTGATTACGATGGTAGGCATCGTAGCGGGGGTTCTTGATATGGATCGGCAGATCGCCCTCAGCTTTACCTGGCAGAACCCGACGCCGTTGATAAGGCACCGTGTTATAGCCAAAGTTAGTGAGGTATTCTTCGCTGTCTAGCAGCTCATCAACGAAGCCCTGGATGCCTTTGTTAACCACAACAATAGACCAGGCAATCTTTTCACGCTCGTTGTAAACCTCGCGACCTAGGATTTTCTGGACGCAGTGCTCAACAAACTTGTAGTTGCTGTTCTTTTCGTAGAAGCTGTTGTAAAACGTATACGAAAGGGCCAACCCGCGGATAAAGTCACGGACGGTAATTTGACCGTTGCGTAACTGAGATTCCAGGAAAGGTTCGCGGTCCCATTTAAAGGCATGGAAGAACATCTGACGATAGGCCGCCTCGATCAAGGCATCCATGTCGGTGCCGCTGAACAGATCGTCGGTTGAGAAATTTCTAGGCTGGCGATCGCTACCGACGTCAAAGGAAGCGACCCGTTGATTTTGACTGGACGGGGTATAACTTAATAACGGAAGAGACACGTTTGAATCTCCAGAATCTTAGGAAAATTTACAAACTTTGGAATGATCATACGGGAACGCCTGCCTTCAACCCGAGCCAGTTAAGGAAATCAACATAGTCCTTAACATTCCCGTAAGAGACTGGGCTGGGCTGGGTTGACTCATGATAAACCGCGATCGCCCCTTTTCGTCGCTGGCCTCCTGTCAGGCACCACGTTAGCCAGTTGCCACCCTCACCCTTGAGCCCCGACCCCTGGCATTACCATAGGAAAACCAGGGGCTTCTAACCCCAAACGAGATGAGACATTAGCGATTTAGGAGACAATGGCCATGGCCATGGCGATGACCAACCAGACTGTGCTAATCACCGGAGCCAGCAGTGGCATTGGGGCCGCCTGTGCGCGCCAGCTAGCCGAGGCTGGGGCGCGGCTGATTTTAGCGGCCCGTCGCCAGGATAAGCTCGAGGCCCTGGCGGCAGCCTTGCCCGCCACTGCAGACACCTGGCTATTGCCTCTAGATGTGTGCCAGTCAGCAGCGGTCAGTGCCGCCATTGCCGACTTGCCGGCAGATTGGCAAGCCATTGACGGGCTGATTAACAATGCTGGGCTCAGCCGAGGGCTAGACAAGCAATACGAAGCTTCTCTCCAAGACTGGGAAGACATGATTGATACCAACATTAAGGGCTTGCTGTATGTTACTCGGGCGGTAGTGCCAGGGATGGTGCAGCGGGGCCGGGGCCATGTGGTAAATGTGGGGTCAATCGCCGGTCGCCAAACCTATCCGGGGGGCAGTGTCTACTGTGCCACCAAAGCGGCGGTCAAGGCCCTTTCGGAAGGTCTAAAGCTAGATTTACTAGGGACGCCAGTGCGCGTCACCAACATTGAGCCAGGCTTAGTGGAAACGGAGTTTAGTGAGGTGCGCTTTCGGGGCGATCGCCAGCGGGCAAAATCGGTCTACCAAGGTATGACCCCACTTACCCCTGAAGATGTCGCCGATGCCATTCAGTTTGCCCTGACCCGTTCCCCCCATGTCACCATTAGTGAAATCTTTCTAATGCCCACCGATCAATCGTCCTCCACCCTGGTCCATCGCCGGTCAGACTAGGGCTCCGCCTAGGGATACAATGGCGATGGTAGTTTTGTGCTTAATTTGCTATGCCCCTTGCCGTTGGCGACCCTGCCCCTGACTTTAGCCTGCCCGATGTAGACGGTAATACCTATAGCCTGGCGGACCTGAAGGGTCAGCGGGTTGTGCTGTACTTTTACCCCCGAGACAATACCCCCGGTTGTACTAAAGAAGCCTGTGGCTTTCGCGACCAGTATGCCGCCTACCAAGGTAAAGACGTTGTGGTACTCGGAGTTAGCACCGATGATGCCAAATCCCATGGCAAGTTTATTAGCAAGTACAATCTGCCCTTCCCGCTGCTGGTGGATGAGGGGGGAGCGGTGGCCAGTCGCTATGGGGTGTATGGCCTGAAAAAGTTTATGGGTAAAGAATACATGGGAATTACCCGCAGCACTTTTATCATCGGTGCTGACGGCACCCTGAAGAAGATCTACGCCAAAGTTAAAGCCGAGACCCACGCTGAAACGGTACTAGCGGATCTGGACACCCTATAGCGGCTCCTAGTTTCTATGGCCTACTTTAAACATGCCCTGGGTACTCTGTTGGGGCTATTGCTGCGGCGTCCGATTCTGGGCACCTGTGTGATTCCGGTTCTGCCCGATGGCACCTTGGTGCTGGTGTTGCGCCGCGATAATAACCGTTGGAGCTTACCCGGCGGGCTTGTGGACTGGGGAGAAACGGTCACCACAACTGCGGCCCGAGAGTTAAAGGAAGAAGCCGGGGTAGACCTAGTGGAGGTGGAGCGCCTAGTGGGACTTTATTCTCAGGTGGGGCGTGACCCCCGGTTTCACTCGGTGTGTGTGGCGATGGCGGTGCGGGTGCAGGGTACACCGTATGCGGCTGACCCCAAAGAAATTTTGGATGCCCGTGTCTTTTCGGTGGACGCTCTGCCCTGGGATAATTTGGCCCATGACCACGGGCAGCATTTACAGGATTACCTGGGCGGTAAGACCGTCTTGAACTAACACCCTTTGCCCTAGCCCCTTACCCTCACTTCCAGACCTGATGCCTCCCCCTGCTGACCGCCCCATTCGCACTAGCCGCCTGAAGCTGCCTTTAGGCACGATATTTTGGCATGAGGTCGGCCAAGGGCAGCCAGTGGTCTTGCTCCATGGTACTTGGGCTGACAGTACCCAGTGGTTGCCTGTGATTCACCGTCTGGGGGCTAACTATCACTGTATCGCCCCAGACCTACTAGGGTTTGGCGAGTCGTCTGCCGCCAGTGTTCCCTACGCGATCGCGGTAGAGGTCGAGAGTTTGCATAGCCTGCTAGCCGCCCTGCGTCTGGGTAGATGCCTACTGGTGGGGCACTCGTTAGGAGCTTGGGTCGCGGTGCAGTACGCCCTGGGTTACCCCGATCAGGTGCAGGGGGTCGTGATTTTAGAGCCAGAAGGGGTGGAACCAGGCGGGGGCCAGGGACGGTGGCGGTGCGATCGCGCCCTGACATCCCCCCTATCTCCATTCAATTGGGGGATCCGGGGGCTGAGTTGGCTACACTATCCCCGGCTCAAAGCCCTACGCCAGCGGCAACGGCAGTGGGATCAGGCCCCTGCCGCCCGTCGATTGCTGTTCCAGCGCCGCTCGGCTGAACTGCGATCAGAGTTGGTGCAAGATCAGCTGGCTGACCTCCAGCCACCAGTGGTGGTCCTCGACCCTGGCCAAGAACAGGATCTGGCCCCCCAACGCACCCAAGCCTTCTTAAAGGCGGCCCCCCAGGCCCACCACCAGCCAAGGGCGGGGAATACTTTACCAGAGGCGATCGCTGTTGGCTTGCACATGCTGACTAAAGAGAGCGGTCCCTAGGGCATACGCAACGGTAATAGCCCTATCTATATCCGGGGCTAGAGGGCTGACTCATCCCATTGATGGGTTCTAAGCCTGATCTGACTCTTCATAATCGAGGCAGGCTAATTTGCTAGTCAGTGCTCTCCCTTATCGGCGAGGCTGTTAGCCAGATGGCCCGTTACCTTTTCATCCTTCAAGGAGAGTCTGATGCTGCGTTACGCTTTGATTTTTTTAGTAATT
>SLIY01000357.1 GCA_007135385.1 Leptolyngbyaceae cyanobacterium CSSed165cm_216 | reverse complement strand
GAGCATCCACCACCACCACATCGACGCCGATGGAGTCGAGCAGGACCAGGCCGGTTTCGCCATTGGTGGCTTCGCTGGCTATTTCCAGTCCAGGTTGCGATCGCAGTCCCTGGCGCAGGGCAATGCGACTGGCTTCGTCGCTGTCCACAATCACCACCTGAATCTCGCTTTCGTTGGGGGTGTCGGTCACCTCGGGTAGGGTGTTGGGGGCACCGCAGGCAGCCACTTCAGTGAACTCCACATCCGCTAGTTTGGCCGCTTTGAGCTGGGCCATGGCTTCCGCTGAAAGAATCCGGGATTCGTCGAAGCCAAACTCGATTTCGGCGTGCATGCCTTTACGCTTCACCCGGTTCAGATTGTAGAAGCGCTTATTCCAGGTGGTTTTGACAAAGGCCCAGAGGCAGCCCAGCAGGTAGCGCCGCTTAAATCCATCCCGTTCCCACCAGTACTCCCAGAACTTCCAGCCGTAGAAGCGGGCGTAGTTGCGCAATACCCCTTGCAGCACTTCTTCCCGGGTCATGGCGTCCGGCTTAATAATCGGTGTCACAAAGTTGTAGTGGGAGTAGTCGCGGATTTCCACCTTGTCTTCTAGATCCTGGAAGAGTTCGGCAAAGGGCCAGGGGGTGTACATGTTCCAGTTGGCCATGTCAGCCCCCCAGTCCCGGGCCATGCGATAGGTTTCCTCGATGGTTTCAGGGGTTTCGTTGGGCAGCCCCATGATGAACTGCACCTCCGCCAGGATGCCGTTGTCCCGCAGCAGCTTGACCGCCCGCTTGTTGTCGGCGATGGTGGTTTCCTTGCGGAATACGTTCAGGTTTAGCTGGGCCGCCGCCTCGGTGCCCAGGGAAACATGCACCAGGCCCGCTTTGCGATACAGGGGCAGTTCGGCCTCGTCCCGCAGTACGTCGGTGACCCGGGTGTTGATGCCCCAGTGGACTGGCAGGTTGCGGACAATCAGTTCTTCACATAGGGCGACAAATCGGGCCTTGCTGATGGTGGGTTCTTCGTCCGCCAGAATGAAAAAGCCGA
The DNA here is from genome assembly GCA_007135385.1 of Leptolyngbyaceae cyanobacterium CSSed165cm_216. GTDB lineage: Bacteria > Cyanobacteriota > Cyanobacteriia > Phormidesmidales > Phormidesmidaceae > Nodosilinea. The sequence goes on along the minus strand of SLIY01000357.1, from coordinate 4,883 downwards.
CATTGTGCTCTTTCACCAGGTACTCGATTTCGTCCACAAATTGCTTGGGTTTGCGGGCCCGATATTTGCGCCAAAATTTCCACTGACAGCAAAACCGACAGCGAAAGGGGCAGCCCCGGGCAAAGTTGGGCACGGCCACCCGCACGTTCAGGGGGGTATAGATATAGGTGTCCCAGTCCAGCAGGGTCCAGTCGGGGGTGAGGGTATTCAGGTCGCGGATGGGGGGATGGGCTGGGGTGGCCACCACCTGTCCGGCATCGTCTAGATAGGCCAGGCCGAGGATCGATTCGCGATCGCGCCGATCCCGACCTTCGGCAATGGCTTGCAGCAGGTTGACGCTAATTTCTTCCCCTTCCCCCCGGATGATGTAGTCCACCCAGGGCGCTTCCCCCAGCACCTCTTTGTACATGTAGGTGGGGTGCACCCCGCCCATGATCGTCACCGCCTCGGGGCACACCGACTTGGCAATCCGCAGGGTGTCTTGGGACTTATAAATCATCGGCGTGATCGCCGTAGCCATCACCACATCCGGTTGGTGCTGGGCAATCAGCGCCGCCAGGGGCTCGTCATCGATGTGGTGGGTCATGGCGTCGATGAACCGCACATCGTCAAAACCTGCCGCCTTCAGGGCACCGCCCACATAGGGCACCCAGCTGGGTGGCCAGTTACCAGCGATCTCGGCACCGCCAGCGTGGTAGTTGGGTTGAATCATCAAGATACGCATGGGGGATCTCCTAAGGGGAGAGAAAAAATTTTGCAGGGTGAATGTTGCGTTTTGATTGGGAGATTGAACAGGGCAATTCAAAATTCAACATTCAAAACCAAACATTTCCGTCATACCGATTGGGAAAATTGGCGGATACTGCGATCGCGCAAATAGGTGTCAAACACCGCCGCAATGTTGCGGATCAGCAGACGTCCGGCGGGCAGCACCTGAATCTGGTTGGGGGTGAGCCGTACCAGACCATCGGCTTCCAGGGCTTGCAAGTCTTGGCGTTCGCGGGCGAAGTAGTCGTCAAAGTCCTGGTCAAAGCTGAGGTGGTACTTCTCTTCGATCGCCGCCTTCGACAGCTCAAACTGACACATCAGCTCCATGATCACCGTCCGCCGCAGGATGTCGTCTTGACTGAGCATTACCCCCCGCTCTAGGGGCAGTTGGTCTGCGTCCACGGCTTTATAAAAGTCGCGCAGGCCCTTGTAATTTTGACCATAGACATCGTGCAGCATACTAATCGAGGTCATACCAAAGCCCAGCAGGTCTGATTCGGGCTGGGTGGTATAGCCCTGGAAGTTACGGTGCAGCTGCCCCTGGGATTGGGCGATCGCCAGTTCGTCACTGGCTTTGGCAAAGTGGTCCATGCCAATGAACTGGTAGCCTGCGGCCGTGAGGCGGTCGATGGTCATGTGGAAAATGTCCAGTTTTTCCGCAGGCCCAGGCAGGGTGGCTGGGTCAATGTGCTTTTTCTGGATCGGTTTCATCCAGGGCACATAGGCAAAGTTAAAGACGGCGATGCGATCGGGATCAAGGCGCAGGGTTTTCTCGATGGTGTCGCGGAAGGTGGCGAGGGACTGGTAGGGCAAGCCATAGATTAAATCCACATTCACGCTCTCGAACCCCGCCTGCCGCAGCCAACCCATGGCGTCAAACAGCATCGACTCTGGCTGCATCCGGTTCACGGCTGCTTGCACTTTCAGATCAAAGTCTTGCAGGCCAAAGCTCACCCGCTTAAAGCCCAGGTCTTTGAGAAACTGCACATACTCGCGGTCCAAGTCCCGAGGGTTGACCTCGATGGAAATTTCCGCCTCAGGCTCAAACTGAAAGTGGTCGTGGAGCACTGTCCACAGCCGTTCCACCTGGGCCATGGATAGGTAGCTGGGGGTACCACCGCCCCAGTGCAACTGGTTGACCCGCCTATTAGAGACTCGCTGAGCCACCTGGGCAATGTTGCGCTCTAGGTAGTCTAAATAGGGATCAGCTACTCGCTTGTGGCGGGTAATCACGGTGTTGCAACCACAGAAGTAGCAGGCCGACTCGCAGAAAGGAATGTGGCAGTACAGCGACAGGGGGGGTTGTTTGTAGTTGCCCACCGCCACCGCCGCCTCAAAATCTCTGAGGTTAAAGCTATCTTTCATCTCCGTCGCCGGAGGATAGCTGGTATAGCGAGGCAGCGGCTGGTTGTACTTGTGCAGCAGGGCTGGATCGAAAACAACGGGGTTGGCGAGGGAAAGCATGGGGGTTAGGGGTTAGGTAACAGGTGTCAGGTAAGGAGGTGTCAGGTGTTAGGTAACAGGTGTCAGGTAAGGAGGTGGACAAAAATAAAGGGCTCAACATTGCTGGTTTCGACTCCGCTCAACCAGCGACGAGGCCTGTTCGCAAAGCGGCTCCGGAGGAGTAACGAAGTCGAAGGCCGGATCAAGGGTCAGTCAGTCATTGTATCCATGTAATTACGTAGGGGCGGACCCAGGTGTCCGCCCAAACCCCGCCGGGTGGCAGGTAACTCACTCCGTCGCCATCAGGGCCACCATGCCCTGGTGAGGATGACGCTCCGTGCTGCCGGGGCGGTCCTGGCGGGTAATCAGATCAAACACATGGTCGCCCACCGCCGCTCGCACATCGGGTTCTAGCTCATGGAACACATCCCGGTTCAAGGCAAAGGCCAGATTCGCCTCATCCACCAACTGCTGGATCAGCGCCTCATCCACCGGTAGGGCATTGAGGGTATCGCGATACTTGACCTTAAAGTCGCGCTTGGCCTCCACCGTGGGCAGCTGATCAAATTCATGCAGCCCCGTACCGCGATCGGGGGGTAGATCCAGGGCCGATCGCACGATGTGTCGCAGCCCCTGGCCACCGGAGAGATCCCCCATGTAGCGCACATAGGCATGGGCCACTAGCAGAGCCGGGTTACTGCGAGACACTTCCCGAATGCGGCTGACATAGTGCTCCCCGGCGGGGGTGGCGGCAATCTCGTCCCGCCAGTTGTCGCCGTAGTAGTAGGCCAGGTCGTCTTCTAGCTTGGGGGTGCGCAGCAGTTCAGTAAATAGCATCGGCCCCACCACCGGGTGATCGGCGTGGCGCGCCATTTCTGTTTCTAGGCTGCTGTAGAGAAAATAGAGATCGGCGGTGAGCTTGCGAAAGGGTTCTAGCTCCACCACCCCTTTGAGAAAGCATTTCATAAAGGCGGTATTTTCAGACAGGGTATGGGAGGTTTGGGTGCCTTCCCGCAGTTGCTGGGCTAAAGTTGTCATGGCTATACCTCTTGGACCAAAAATCTTTTAATCACTATACAGTGATTAAGCGACCAATCAAGCCTATGAGGTTACGTTTTGTATCTCCTGAAGGTTAGCGAGGTGAAACTATAATGAGGCAACCACCAAAACAGCACCGGGCATGGCAGGCGAGGCGCTAGACGTATTTATCTCCTATTCCCACCGGGATGAAGGGCTCAAGGATGAGCTGGTCAACTATCACCTCAAGCCGCTGCAGCGACAGGGCGAAATCAATACCTGGGAGGACCGCCAGATCGAAGCCGGGGCAGAGTGGGCCACGGAAATCAAAACCAATCTGGAAAAGGCCGATATTGTTCTCCTGCTGATTACCCGCCACTTTTTGGCTTCTGACTACTGCTACGAAATCGAAATGCAGCGGGCTGTGCAGCGCCACCACGAAGGCACCGCCAGGGTGATTCCGATTATTCTGGGAACGTGCGGATGGCAATATAGCCCTTTCAGGCAGCTTCAGGTACTGCCCAAAGACGGCAAACCGGTTAACCGCTGGCAAGACCGGGCGGAAGCCTTTTTTTACGTGGAAGAGGGTATTCGCCGGGTGGTGGATGCCCTGAATGCAGAGCGCCAGGAAGCCGCAGCGGCCCAATCACGGCAAGCCGAGGAACTGAAACGTCAGCAGGAAGAGGCAGCCCGGCTGGAACGAGCGCGGCAGGAACGGGAGCGACTGGCTGCCGAGCAGCGTCAGCGAGAAGCTGAAGCCCAGCGCAAGGAACAGGAAAGACTGGAGCAAGCGCGACTAGCCGCCGAGCAACGCCAGCGCGAAGCTGAAGTCCAGCGACATGAGCAAGAACGTCAGCAGCAGACCGCCCGAAGCACATCGTTTCCGCAGTTGTCATTGCCCTTGAAAGCCTTTGAGTTTGAGGTAGTCACCTTAAATGAACGAGGCCAGGAACAAACCCGCGATCGCAAGCAGGTCAAATATTTTTCAGAAGATCTGGGCAATGGTACCGGGCTGGATATGTTGGCTATCCCTGGGGGCAGGTTTCTGATGGGTTCGCCGGATGGTGATGGCTATGCTAACGAGAAATCGCAACATCAAGTGACGCTAAACCCCTTCTACATGGGTAAGTTTGCGGTGACCCAGGCTCAGTGGCAAGCAGTGGCCGCCCTGCCCACAGTAACCCGGCAACTTAAGCCCGATCCATCGCGCTTTAAGGGGGCGATGCGGCCGGTAGAGCAGGTTTCCTGGGACGATGCGGTGGAGTTTTGCCAGCGGTTATCTCGCTATACCAAGCGCGACTACAGGCTGCCCAGCGAAGCGGAGTGGGAATATGCCTGCCGGGCTGGGACCACAACCCGTTTCCACTTTGGAGACATTATCACTGGTGAATACGTGAACTGTAACTGTCAGAAAACAGTTGTGATCAGCGAAGGAATTTTAGGCATTGGTCGGAAAGAAGAAACAAGAGGCATTTATAGGCAGCAAACGATAGAAGTAGGCGGCCTTCCCCCCAATGCCTTTGGCCTGTACGACATGCATGGCAATATCTGGGAATGGTGCCAGGATGTGTGGCATGACAACTATGACGGTGCCCCTACTGATGGTTCGGCCTGGTTGGAGGGGGGCAATCAGGGCCTACGAGTACTGCGGGGCG
>SLIY01000155.1 GCA_007135385.1 Leptolyngbyaceae cyanobacterium CSSed165cm_216 | reverse complement strand
TCGTTCGTGGCAGCTGAGCCGTGAGCAACTTGCCTGATGGGCAAGGGGCAAAGGGGGTAGCTTGTCTATCCTTCTGATCCTAAAAGGCCCTAAACGTGACATGCAAGGGTAAGGTTTAATAGTGCGTAATTAAGGGTTTTCCGTGAGCTAGTACCCTACGGCATCAGTCTGCCAACTGTTCCTGGCATCTGAGACCTGGCGCCTGAAATCTGCAACCCTTAGTAAGGGTTGTCATGTTTTTGCTGATCAGGACTATGGCAACAGCCGAGATGACAGAGTTGAGTACCGCTAACAGCGTTGGTTTTACTCTGGCTTTAGATAGTCTAGTTATGGAAATGCTCTGATTCATCTGATTCAGTAGATAGATATTGACGCTAACTGTGGACTTACCCTCTTTTTTATGGCTGTGGCGGATTGCGGCCTGGTCTATGGGCCTGACCTTAACGAGCTACGGTGCTTTACTGGTTACCGGCGGTACCCTAGCTTTTACCCGGCGAAAAGGCATCGGTCGGTCTTCATGGCTGCGGCCGTTGCACATTTTGGTAGGTTGTGGGCTAGTGGTGCTGGTGTTGTTGCTGCTGTCCATTGGCGTTGTTGGCACCCTGGGGGAATATGGCCGCTTAGGACATTCCCTGCATTTGCCTTTTGGTTTGATGGTAGTCATCCTGGTGTTAGCTTCTGCCTGGAGTGCGAGTCGCATTAGCCAAGAGCGGCCCTGGGCCCGTAAGCTGCACGTCGGGTTGAATGGTGGGTTGGGGTTGGCTCTGGTCGCGGCTGGTCTCTCCGGTTGGGTGGTGGTGCAAAAGTATTTGCCCTAGCTTGTCCTGAAAAGGCGTTTTATGGTGAAATCTTCTCTAGATCAGGGGATGGCAAATGGTCAGGGCGATCGCCAGGTTTTTCCGACTGCGCCCCTGATTCGCATTACCCTACTACTGCTTTACATGGCCCTGATGGGTCCCTTGCCGTTTTCAGCCAGGGCTACCCAGGCCCCAGTGTCTCCAACAGTCCTAACCCTTGGAATTATTATTGGTGGCATCGGTCTTTACGCCGCCTTGGCTCAACGGGTAGAGGTGGATCCCCAGGGTATTCAGGTGGTTTATCCCCGCTGGATTCGCTGGTTGTTTCGCGGTGGCTGGCAACTGAATTGGGCTGACGTCATCGCCCTGAAACCGCGATCGACAGGCCAGGGCGGCCTGGTTTACTACTTTGTGGGGGCTGACCAGCAAGCTTACCTGTTGCCCATGCGGGTGGCCGGGTTTGCTCGTCTGGTGGGATTGGTAAACACCTACACTGGCATCGATACCCAGGATGTCAAACCCTTAGCCCAGCCCTGGATGTATGGCATTTTGCTGCTATTTACCCTCCTGCTATTGTTGCTCGACGCTTGGACCATCACCACAGCGCTGAGTATGAGCCCCGTTAGTTAGGTGCCCCAAAGCCGCCGCCGCCAGGGGTGGCAATACACATGCGATCGCCGCTTGAGACAGCCACCGTCGCCTGTCCTGGCAAGGTTTCGATCTGTCCATTAGCGCGCAAAATCGTATTCTCACCGACCTGGCCCGGGTGCCCCCCCTTGAGGCCAAAGGGAGGCACCCGCCGGTGATTAGACAAAATCGCCGCTGTCATTGGTTCCTGGAACTCTAGGATGCGCACAATCCCGTTGCCCCCCGGGTATTGCCCGGCCCCCCCACTGCCCTGGCGAATGGAAAACTGTTTTAACAGCACCGGAAAGCGCCACTCCAGCACTTCTGGATCCGTTAGTCGCGAGTTGGTCATGTGGGTATGGACCGCATCGGTGCCGGGAAAGTCTGGCCCAGCCCCCGATCCCCCACAAATGGTTTCGTAATACTGGTGGCGTTCATTGCCAAAAGTGACATTGTTCATGGTGCCCTGGGACCCAGCCATTACCCCTAGGGCGCCATAGAGGGCGTCGGTAATCACCTGGGAGGTTTCCACATTGCCAGCGACTACCGCAGCTGGGTCTTCGGGGTTTAGCATTGACCCAGTGGGCAGGGTGATCTGCAGCGGCTTGAGGCAACCGGCATTCAGGGGAATGTCATCGTCCACGAGGGTTCTAAACACATACAGCACCGCCGCTTTGCCCACTGCTGCAGGCGCATTAAAGTTATTCGGGCGTTGGGGCGATGTGCCGGTAAAGTCGATGTGGGCACTGCGCCGCTGTCGATCAACCGTGACCTGCACCGTAATTTGGCTACCATCGTCCATCGGGTAGGTGAACTGCCCATTCTGTAACCGATCAATCACCCGCCGCACACAGGCTTCGGCGTTGTCCTGCACATGCTGCATGTAGGTTTGTACCTGCTCCAGACCATAGTGGCTGACCAGTTTGTGTAGCTCCTGGACGCCCTTTTCGTTGGCCGCGATTTGGGCCTGCAAGTCGGCGATGTTTTGGCTGGGATTCCGCACCGGGTAGGGGGCAGCCGTCAGCCTATCCAATAGTTCCCTGTCTAAAAATCGCCCCTGATCCACCAGTTGCACATTGTCCAGCAGCACCCCTTCTTCGGCAATGGTGGTGCTGGTGGGCGGCATCGAGCCAGGGGTAATGCCACCGATATCGGCATGGTGACCACGGGAGGCGACGTAGAAGTGGGGCTGGGCCAGGTTGGGGGGGGACGCGGTGATCCCCGCCGCCGCCTCCTGCGTCAAGAACACCGGGGTGATCACCGTAATGTCTGGGAGATGGGTGCCGCCGTTGTAGGGATTATTTTGCAGGTAGACATCCCCCGGCTTGAGGCGTTGACCTTTGGCCCGAATCAGGCTCTGCACACTTTCTCCCATGGAACCTAAATGCACTGGAATATGAGGAGCATTAGCCACCAGTTGCCCCTGGTGGTCAAACAGGGCGCAGGAAAAATCAAGCCGCTCTTTGATGTTGACCGAGTAGCTGGTGTTTTGTAGGGTGATGCCCATTTCTTCGGCCACTGCCCGGAAGAGGTTGTTGAAGATTTCTAGCAGGACGGGATCCGGGGGAGTGGGGGAGTGGCCTGCCCTGTTCGCGAAGCGACTCCGCAGGAGTAACGGAGCCGCAGGGGGGAGTGGGGGAGTGGGAGAGTGGATGGGTGGGTGGGTGGATGGCTGGGTGAGGTGCTTAGGCGTTGCCGTCTGCCTTTCGCCGTCTGCCGTCTGCCTTTTTCCTTCTGCCTTTAAAATCAAATGCCCCTTAGCCGTTAACGTCGCGGCCCACCCAGGTTCCACCACATTGGTGCCCGTCGGCTCAATGATCAAGGCGGGGCCTGGGATCTGATCCCCTGGGTAAAGGTCGTCGCGGTGGTAGACGGGGGTGTCGTGCCAGTCCTCAGCGGTATACATGGAGACAGTGGTTTTCGGGACCAGGGGCGTGGTGCGCCTGGCTGGTAGATCGGCTTCGTCAGGACTATGGGTGCGGCCAATCACTTCCACAGCGGCAGTATCCACGATCAGCCGCTTGGTATCTTGGGCAAAGCCATAGCGCTGAATGTGTAGGGTGGTGAACTGCGATCGCATCGCCTGCACAGAGCCAAACTCTACCGCCAGCGTAGAGTCGCTGCCTTCGTACTTCAGCAATAGCCTAGACTGCACCTGTACCCCCTGGGGCGAGTCTGGGCGATCGGGCGGTTGATGGGAGGGACTTGTTGTGGCCGGTGAGGAGGGTAGGGCAAACCCCTGCTGGCATAGGTGATTCTGACCTTTTTCGGTGAGGGCATCGAGGATCTGTTGGATCTGGGGCAGGCTATCGTCATCCAGGGGCCGCTCCACCGATTGCTCATTCAGCGATCGCACATCCGCCAGTCCCATGCCATAGGCGGACAGCACACCGGCATAGGGATGCAAAAAGACTTCGGTCATGCCTAGGGCATCGGCAATCAAGCAGGCATGCTGTCCCCCCGCACCGCCAAAGCTGCAGAGCACATAGTCGGCAATGTCATAGCCTCGTTGCACCGAAATTTTTTTAATGGCGTTGGCCATTTTTTCTACCGCAATGGCCAGAAACCCAGCAGCCACTTGTTCAGGGCGGCGAGTATCCCCAGTGGCGGCATAAATATCCTGGGCCAGAGCGTCAAATTTGGCCTGCACCACCGCTGCGTCTAGGGGCAAATTCCCCTCTGGACCAAACACAGGGGGGAAAAACTCAGGCTGCAGCTTCCCCACCATCACATTGCAGTCGGTCACCGCCAGAGGCCCCCCATGGCGATAACCAGCAGGTCCCGGATAGGCCCCCGCCGACTCTGGCCCCACCCGATAGCGGCTGCCGTCAAAGCTGACGATGGAGCCTCCCCCCGCCGCCACAGTGTGGATGGCCATCATTGGTGCCCGCAGCCGCACCCCGGCCACCTCGGTTTCAAAAGTGCGCTCGTATTCCCCCCGGTAGTGGGAGACATCGGTGGAGGTCCCGCCCATATCAAAGCCAATGATGCGATCGTATCCCGCTTGGCGGCTGGTTTGTACCGCTCCTACCACGCCCCCGGCCGGTCCCGAGAGGATGCTGTCTTTCCCCTGAAACAAAGCGGCGTCGGTGAGGCCGCCGTTGGACTGCATGAACATCAGACGGGGAGGTGGGGGAGATAGAGAAGGGTTTTCCTTATCTATTTCCCTTGCCCTTAACTGCCCCGCCACTCGATCCACATAACGCCGCAAAATCGGCGACAGGTAGGCATCGACCACCGTGGTGTCGCCCCGGCTAATCAGTTTGATCAGCGGGCTCACTTGGTGAGAGATGGAGACCTGGGTAAAGCCCACTTGACGGGCTAATGCGCCTAGGCGCTGCTCGTGGTCGGGGTAGCGATAGCCATGCATCAAGACAATGGCACAGGCTCGGATGCCGGAGTCGTAGGCCTGCTGTAGTTGCTGAATCAGACGCGCTTCTTCATCGCTATCTAGGGGGATCAAAACGTCGCCCTGGGCGCTGATCCGTTCCTTCACCTCCAAGACCTGCTCGTAGAGCATCTCCGGTAGCTGAATGTGGCGGGCAAAAATGTCCGGACGGTTTTGGTAGCCAATCCGCAGAGCATCCCCCAACCCTTGAGTCATCAACAGCAGGGTGCGATCGCCCTTGCGTTCTAGCAGCGCATTGGTGGCTACCGTGGTGCCCATCTTCACCGCCTCGATGGCCGCCGCCGGGATCGACTCATCGGCTGCCAACCCCATCAGGTCACGCATGCCCTGAATCGGGGCATCTGCATAGCGTTCCGGATTGTCAGACAGCAGCTTGTGAACCACCAACTGGCCATCAGGACGACGGGCTACGATATCTGTAAACGTGCCGCCCCGATCAATCCAAAATTGCCAACGCTGGGCGGTCGAGTCAGACGGAGACATAGGCAGGTCCGGTAAATTTTACAGAATTTTACAGGGGGTTTACCCTTTAGCCCTATTGTGAACTACACCTAAACCCGGTGGCAGCTTTATTGTCGCGATGGTGGTCAGCATGCCACACTCAGGGTAATTTTTATGTCATGGCTGGGTAGATCATAGGTCACTCAGCCAATGGTCCAGACCCGCCTAGGGGCATGACCCGACAGCCTGCTAGTTTTCGCTAACCGTCCTTAAATTGCCGCTTATTCTAATGTCTATGGATACTCAATCGAAAATCTATGTGGCCGGTTCCCGTGGTCTGGTGGGCAGTGCTTTGGTCAGAGCGTTAAGCCGCCAGGGTTATGGAAATTTAGTGCTTCCCTCTAGCCAGGACCTGGACCTGCGCAACCAGGCGGCTGTCGATGAGTTCTTTGCCCAAGAAAAGCCTGACTATGTTTTCTTGGCAGCAGCCAAAGTGGGTGGCATTCAAGCCAATAACACCTATCGGGCCGAGTTTCTCTACGATAATTTGATGATCGAGGCCAACATTATCCACAGTGCCTATCGCCATGGGGTTACCAAACTATTATTCCTGGGGTCGTCCTGCATTTATCCCAAGCTCTG